>NZ_CDWWXA010000019.1:28187-49173 GCF_977971845.1 Frankia sp. CeCAU1
CGCGGTGACCTGGACATCAAGGCCCAGCGGCCGCCTCCGCGGGGATGTGGCTGTGGACCGCGCTGGGCCTTGATGTCCAGGTCACCGCGGACGTGTCGGGCCAGGGGCTGCACGCTCTGGTGGGACTCGCCCTGCGCCGCAACCCACGCCGGGCGCACCTGTTGGTCAGCCGGGTGCTCGGCAAGCATCTGCCGGTGGCACCGGCCGAGGCGCTCGCGGCCGGGGCCGGGGTTGCCGCGCTGGTCCGGGCACTGCCCGGCTTCGAGGAGGCCGGAAAGCGGGTTGCGGACCCGCCGGTTGCGGACCCGCCGGTGCAGGGTTCGTCGGCCGAGCAGCCCGGGGGCCCGCGGACCGGCCCGATCGTGATCGGTTACTGCGAGACCGCGACGGCCTTGGGGCACGCGGTCGCCGACGGTCTCCCGGCGAGCCACTACCTGCACACCACCCGGCGGCCGCTGCCCGGTGCCACGCCGATCCTTGAGTTCGTGGAGTCCCATTCCCACGCGACCCACCATTGGCTGATGCCCGAGGACCGCGAGATCCTGCGGTGCGGCGCGCCGATCGTGCTCGTCGACGACGAGCTGTCGACCGGGCGTACCGCCCTAGGCACGATCCGGATCCTGCAGGCCCACGCCCCACGCGAGCACTACGTGGTTGCCACGCTGCTCGACGCCCGTCCGCCCGCGGCCCGGGCCGCGTTCGCCGATCTCGCCGGCGAGCTCGGGGTCCGGCTGGATGTCGTCGCCCTGCTCACGGCCACCGTCACCGTGCCGGCCGAGATCGCGGACCGGGCCGCGCGGATCCGCGCCCGGTTCGCCGGGGGCGCGGGCGGTCGGGACGCGTCGCGGGCGACGGGGGCGCTGGTGGCCCATCCGGTCCGCCGGCTGGTGGCCGACTGGCCGTCCGACCTGCCTGACGGTGGCCGTCATCGCTGGTCGCCGACCGACCGCCACCGCCTCGACGAGGTCGTGCCGCCGGTCGCCGCGACGGTACTGGCCGCGCTGACCCGGCCCGCGGGCCGCACGCTCGTGCTCGGGACGGAGGAACTGATGTACACGCCGATGCGGATAGCGGACGCGCTGGCCCGGACGAGTCCGGGTGAGATCCGCTACCAGTCCACGACGCGTTCGCCGGTCCACCCCGTCGACGTCGACGGCTACGCCATCCGCGCCGCCCTCACCTTCCCCGCGCCGGACGACCCGGGTCGGGCCAGCCACGTCTACAACGTCCGGCCCGGGATGTACGACGACATCGTGGTGGTCGTCGACTCTGTCCCGGTCGTCGGTTCTGGGACGGTCGTCGACTTTGGGACGGACGTCGCCCCGGGGGCGGACCGGAGCTCTCCCCGTGCGGCTACCGGTCTCGACGGCATGCTTACTCAGCTGCGCCGATGCGCTCCGGTCACGGTGCTGACGCTGCCGTCCTACCGGCCGTCCCCTCGACCGACCGGTGCGCCGTCCGCCGCCGGGCCGCTCACCGGTGCGCCCGGGGACGCCCGGTGAGCGGGATCGGCGCGGTGGATCCCGCGCTCACCGGCACCGTCGGCTCGGGTTCATACGATCCGGCGGACGTGACCTTCCTGCTGACCGACCTCAGCGCGGTCGCCCTGGAGCGGCCCACCGAGGACCGTGAGGAGGCCATGCAGGCCGGCCGGCACTACTCCGAGGACCTGCCGGTCGAGTACCAGCCCGACGCCGGTTACCTGGAGCTCTACCACCGGGCGCTGGACCGGTCGGCCCGCCGGGTCGCGCTCGCCACCGGCCTCGTGGCGGAGCTCGTACGGGTCACCAAGCCCGAGCCGGTCCTGGCCTCGATCGCCCGGGCCGGTACCCCGGTGGGGATCCTGATGCGGCGCTGGTACGGCTGGCGCCACGGGCTCGACACCCCGCACTACGCGATCTCGGTGATCAAGGATCGCGGCGTGGACCTGAACGCGATCCGCTACCTCACCTCCCGGCACGACCGGGAGGTGATCCAGTTCGTCGACGGCTGGACCGGCAAGGGGGTGATGACCCGGGTGCTGACCGACGCGGTGGCCCGGCTCGGGCTGGACGACACCCTCGCCGTGCTGGCCGACCCGGCTCGGTGCGTGCCGCTCTACGGGACCCGCGACGACTTCCTCATCCCGAGCGCCTGCCTGAACTCGACGGTGAGCGGGCTGGTCAGCCGGACCGTCCTCAACGCCGAGCACATCGGCCCGGATGACTTCCACGGTGCGAAGTACTACGCCGAACTCGCGGCGCACGATCTGTCCCGGCACTTCGTCGAGACGGTGGCGGCCCACTTCCCCGAGGTGGCCGACGAGGTCGCCGAGACCTGGCCGCGGCTGTGGGCCGCCGACCGCAGTCCGACCTGGGCGGGCTGGGCGGCGGTGGAGCGCATCGCGGCCGCGTTCGACATCCCCGACGTGGTCATGGTGAAGCCGGGGGTGGGGGAGACGACCCGGGTCCTGCTGCGCCGGGTGCCCTGGCGCATCCTCATCGCCCCCGACCGGCTCGACGAGCTGGCGCACGTGCTGGCACTGGCCGCCGACCGCGACGTCGAGGTCCAGGAGATGGCGGACCTACCATTCTCCTGTGTGGGGCTGGTCCGCCCGGTCGGCGCGGCACCGGTCTTCCACACCCCGAACGCGCGCTGGCGCCCGGACGTCCTGTGACGGCCGACTCGTCCGTCTCGTCCGGGCCGCGTCATCTGCTGGCCTGTGACCTGGACAAGACGCTGATCTTTTCCCGGCACTCGCTGCTGTTGGCCGATGACCGGCCCGCACCGGAGCTCGTCGAGGTCGAACGCCTCGACGGCGCGCCGATCTCGTTCGCGACGGCGCGGTCGCTGGCCCTGCTCGCCGAGCTGCACGACCTCGCCGTCCTCGTCCCGGTCACCACCCGCACCCTCGCCCAGTACGCGCGGGTCAAGCTCGGGGTCCGGCCGCGCTACGCGATCGCGGCCAACGGCGGGCACCTGCTGGTCGACGGGGTCCCCGATCCGGCCTGGGCGGCGGGCGTGGCGGCCGAGGCCGCCGCCTGCGCCCCCCTGGCGGAGATGGTGGCGCTCGCCGAGCGGTCCGCCGCCGGCGGCTGGGCCCGGCTCGTGCGGGTCGCCGACGGGTTGTTCGTCTACCTCGTCGCCCACGACCGCGCCGGCATTCCCGACCTGACCGGGGAGGCCGAGACGGCGCGGGCTGCGGGCTGGGCGATGTCGGTGCAGGGGCGGAAGGTGTACTTTGTCCCGTCGGTCCTGACCAAGCAGCGCGCGGTGGCCGAGGTCGCCCGCCGTGCCGGTACCGCCCGGCTGCTGGCCGCGGGGGACTCCGTGCTCGACGTCCCGATGCTCGCGGCGGCCGACCACGCCGTCCGTCCGGCCCACGGTGAGCTGCACGAACTGGGCTGGTCGGGCCCGAATGTCACCGTCACCGCCGCGGCCGGGGTGCTCGCGGGCGAACAGGTGCTGGCGGCGTTCGTCGCGCGGGTCCGGGCCGAGATCGCTGCCGGGAGTCGCTGAACCTCCTCGCGCGACTTCCGGGCCCGTTCAGACCGGGCCTTGGCGCCGTTCTTCTGGTGTGCCGGGCGGCGGCGGCTCGGAGCCCGGCCCGAACCCAGGCGCCCAGATTTTCCGCAGCGGCCTGCCGTGCGGGCACGTCCCCCGCTCTGGCACCCGCTCGACGCTGCCTGTGGCATGCAACTGGGCGCCACGGCGACGCCGGCACTTGTTGCAGGCCACCAGCCGGCGCCCGAGCTCCTGAACTTCAGGAAGACTCCGATGGCTCTTGGTCAGGTCGGCGTGCACCCTGGTCGCGCGGGCCAGTACGGTCGAGGCAGGCCACTCCTCCGTCACGGCTAGGGCCGTCGTAGCCGCGTGCGCGGCCTGCCCTGGGTCGGCCGGTCGGAGAGACAGCGCGAGCGCACACCAGGTCAGGCCGAGGCCCTCCACGTGCTCGGGCTGGTAGCTGTCGACCGTGGCCTGGGCGAACGAGGTGGCGCCTGGATCTCCGATCCCGGAGAGGGCCAACGCGGTGTAGAGAAGCCGTTCTGTAGCGTCGAACAGGCCCGCGCCTGCGAGGCGTTCCACAGGCAGGGGCGCATCGTTCATGAGGTGAATCGCTTCTCGGGCGCGCCCCGGCTGTCCGCCGGCACCTTCGGCGCATGCCGCATACGCGGTAAGACGGGGCAGAACATACGGGTCTGCATCCGGGTTGCGGATTGCGTTCCGGGCGACCCCCGCGGCCTCCGTGTAGCGGCCGGCGTTGAAGGCGATGCACGATCGGAGGCCGGCGATACTGCCGCCGAGCAGTGCATCTCCCGCGTGGGCGGCGTACTGCTCGGCGACTGTCGCGAACCTTGCCACCCCTGGGCCCTGGCAGGGGTCATCGTCGGCGCAGCCGTCCCCCTTCTTTTGACGTCATCCCCAGCCTGTTCCACGGCCACCGTGTTTCCCGTGCTCCGGAAAAGGGGATCGGTTAGCGTCGCCAAGGTGTCCGACACCGTGAAGACCACAGTCTCACCGGACATACCGGCATCCCCGGGCGTACTGGCGCCGACCGCCTCCGGGCTCGTGCCGGGGTGCGCGGTGCCACTGGGCGTGACCTGGGATGGGTCCGGGGTGAACATCGCCGTCGTCGCCCCCGGGGCCGAGGCGGTCGACTTCTGCCTGTTCGATGCCGACGGCCGCGAGACACGCCATCGACTTCCGGAGCGTGACGGCGGGGTGTGGCACGGCTATCTGGCTGGCGTCCGCCCCGGTCAGCGTTACGGCCTGCGGGCACACGGTCCCTATGACCCGGAGCGGGGCCAGCGGTACAACCCGGCGAAGCTGCTGGTCGACCCCTACGCCCGATCGGTAGCCGGGACGCTGCGCACGGACCCGGCGATCTACGGGTTCGGTGGCTGCGACCCCTACGGCTCCGAACCGGACCCGCGGGACTCCGCACCTTTCGTGCCTCGCTGCGTCGTGACCGGGCCCGGACGGGCGCAGCGGGGCCCCGCCGGGACCAGGGATTCCGGATTCGGGGACCCCGAGATCGGGGACCCCAGATCCGGGAGTGGCGGTTTGACGGGTCACGGCGTACATCCGGCGGACAACCGGCCTACCATCCCCTGGTCGGACATGATCATCTACGAGGCGCACGTACGCGGGCTCACGAAACGTCACCCGGGCCTGCCGCCACGGTTACGCGGGACGTACGCCGGGCTCGGCCACCCGAGCGTCCTGGCGCACCTGCGCCGGCTCGGCGTCACCGCGGTCGAACTGCTGCCGGTGCACGCCTCGGTCTCCGAACCGGCCCTGCTCGAGCGCGGAAAAATCAACTACTGGGCCTACAACACCCTGGCCTTCTTCGCCCCTCATGCCGGGTACGCGGCCACCGACGATCCGATCGGCGAATTCCAGGCGATGGTCGCAGCCCTGCACGCCGCCGGCATCGAGGTGATACTCGACGTCGTCTACAACCACAGCGCCGAGGGCAGCGAGCGGGGCCCGACGCTGTCCCTGCGTGGCCTGGACAACACGACCTATTACCGGGTAGAGCCGATGGATCCCCGGCGCTACCGTGACGTGACCGGCTGCGGCAACACCCTCAACACGTCCTCACCGCACGTCGTGCGGCTGATCTGCGACTCGCTGCGGTACTGGGTGACGGAGATGGGCGTCGACGGGTTCCGGTTCGATCTCGCCACCGCGCTCGCCCGCAATCCCGACGCCTTCGACCCCGCGGCAAGCCTGCTGACCGCCATCCACGCCGACCCGATCCTCGCCACGGTGAAGCTGATCGCCGAGCCGTGGGACGTCGGCTGGGGCGGATACCAGGTGGGGGGGTTCCCGGCCCCCTGGGCGGAGTGGAACGGGCGGTTCCGCGACACCGTGCGCGACGTGTGGAACAGGCACACCAGCGGCGTCGCCGATCTGGGCTATCGGGTGTCCGGCTCGTCGGACCTGTTCGAGCACGGCGGCCGGCGCCCCTGGGCATCGATCAACTTCGTCACCGCCCACGACGGCTTTCCCCTGGCAGACCTGGTCTCCTACAACGAGAAGCACAACGAGGACAACGGCGAGGGCAACCGGGACGGCGAGGCGGACAACCGCTCGGCGAACTACGGGGTGGAGGGTGCGACCGACGACCCGGCGATCCTGACCATCCGCCGCCGGGTGCGCCGGGGACTGATCACGACACTGCTGCTGTCCACGGGCGTCCCGATGCTGCTCGCCGGCGACGAGTTCGGTCACTCGCAGGGCGGCAACAACAACGCCTACTGCCAGGACAACGCGGTGTCCTGGCTCGACTGGCCGACCGACCTCGTGGGGCCGGAGGACGTCACCGGACCGGAGGACGTCACCGGACCGGAGGACGTCACGGAGCCGGACCACGCCTACCCCGACCCGGCCGGCCCCGACCCGGCGCTGTGTCGGCTGGTGGGCGGGTTGGCGGCACTGCGTTCCGCCGAACCCGTGCTGCGCCGGGGGCGGTTCTTCCACGGCGGCCAGTCGGCACCCGGGCGACTCGCGGACATCACCTGGTTCCGTGCGGACGGGGCGGTGATGTCGGTGGCGGACTGGAACGCCCCGCGGGTCGCGACGCTCGTGGCCCATGTCGCCGGCGGCCCTGTCGCCGCCGGCTTCGTGGATGAGGATCCTGCCGGCGGGCGGGGAACGCACGACCTACCGGCCCACGGCGCTGGCCTGGTGTACGTGTTCCATCCGGATCGCGGCGACACCGTCGTCACCCTGCCCGGTGCTCCCTGGGCGGCCCGCCACGACCTGCTGCTCAATACCGCCGACGACGATCTCGCCGGATTCCCGGCGACCGTCGCGGTACCGGGAACCAGCTACGTCGGCGGCGAGTCCCTGACCGTGCTGGGCCACAGCGTGCTCGTCCTACGAGCCCATCCCCCCGGCACGGCGGCTTCCCCGCGGTGCGGGGACCCCTAAGGGTTGGTGACCAGGCCCAGTTCGGCGATGCTCGCGGTGAGTGCGTGCCGGGGCAGCACCCGCACCGTGTAACCGAAGGGTCCGGTGCGTCCGAGCGGGATGGTGCCCTCGTAGCGGTAACCGCCCTCCCCTTCGCCAACCGGCTGCAGGAACAGCGTCGAAGGATCCAGGATCCGGTCGGTCTGGTCGATCCGGCCGTAGGAGGCGAGGACGTCGACGTCCCCGAGTGCCAGCTCACCGAGGTCGACCGTGGCCCGCACCACCAGCGACTGGCCCACCTGAGGGGTGTCACCGAGACCAGCGGAGTCGACGTTGAGCACGCGGAGCCCGGGCCACGCGGCATGCACCCGGCTCTTCCAGGCGGCCAGGTCCCGGGCTCCGGCGAAGCCGTTGGCGGCGGCGGCCCGGGCCGAGACACCGGCCGGCACGTAGTAGCGCTCGACGTACTCCTGGACCATGCGGCTGGCCAGGACCTGGGGACCGAGGGCCGACAGGGTGTGCTTGACCATCGCGGCCCAGCGCCGCGGGATGCCGTCGCCGGGCTCCGAGTCGTAGAAGCGGGGGGCGACGGTGTTCTCCAACAGGTCGTACAGGGCGGCGGACTCGATGTCGTCGCGCCGGTCGGGGTCCTCGACCCCGTCCGCGGTCGGGATCGCCCAGCCGTTCTGGCCGTCGAACATCTCGTCCCACCAGCCGTCCCGGATGGACAGGTTCAGGCAGCCGTTCAGCGCGGCCTTCATCCCCGACGTGCCGCACGCCTCCAGCGGACGCAGCGGGTTGTTCAGCCAAACGTCCGATCCGGAGTACAGGAAGCGCGCCATCCCGATGTCGTAGTCGGGGAGGAAGACGATGCGCGACCGCACGGCCGGGTCGTCGGAGAACTGGACGATCTGCTGGACGAGTTGCTTGCCGCCGTCGTCGGCGGGGTGCGCCTTGCCGGCGATGACCATCTGGATCGGCCGCTGCGGGTGCAGCAGCAGCCGGCGCAGCCGGTCACGATCCCGCAGCATGAGGGTCAGCCGCTTGTAGGACGGCACGCGCCGGGCGAAACCGATCGTGAGGACGTCCGGGTCGAAAACCGACTCCACCCACTCCAGCTCACCGGGTGCCGCGCCGCGCTCGAGCCAGGAGGCCCGCAGCCGGCGGCGGACCTCGGTGACGAGGCGCTCCCGCAGTTGCCGCCGGGCGGCCCACACGACCTCGTCGGGCAACGTGGAGATCTTCTCGAATCCGGCCGCGTCGTCGGAAAGCAGGCCCGGGTCGGGCTCGCGGTCAGCAAGCTCGATGATGGGCCGGGACACCCAGGTCGGGGCGTGCACCCCGTTGGTCACCGAGCCGATCGGGACCTCGGCGGTGTCGAAGCCGGGCCACAGCCCCGCGAACATCTCCCGGCTGACGATGCCGTGCAGCTTGCTGACGCCGTTCGAACGCTGTGCGAGCCGTAGGCCCATGTGGGCCATGTTGAAGACGTTGGGGTCGGCCTCCACCCCGAGCTGCAGGATCCGCTCGACCGGCACGCCGGGCCAGCCGTTGTCCCCGCCGAAATGGCGGGCGACCAGGCTGCGAGGGAACCGGTCGATGCCGGCGGGGACAGGGGTGTGGGTGGTGAACAGTGTGCCGGCGCGGGCGGCCTGGAGCGCCTCGTCGAAGCTGAGCCCGTTCTCGACGAGTTCCCGGATCCGCTCCAGGCCGAGGAAGCCCGCGTGCCCCTCATTGGTGTGGTACACCTCGGGCTCCGGAGTCCCGGTCACCGCGGCGTAGGCGCGCAGCGCGCGGACACCCCCGATGCCCAGCAGCATCTCCTGGAGCAGCCGGTGGTCGGTTCCGCCGCCGTAGAGCCGGTCGGTCACCCCCCGCTCGGCCGGCTGGTTGTCCTCGACGTCCGAGTCGAGCAGCAGCAGCGGGACCCGTCCGACCTGCGCCTTCCAGATCTGCGCGTGCAGCGTGCGACCCTCGGGCAGACCGACGGCCACCTTCACCGGCATCCCCGCCGTATCGGTCAGCTGGGTCAGGGGGAGCCCGTGCGGATCGATGCCCGGGTACCGTTCCTGCTGCCAGCCGTCCCGGGACAGGGACTGCACGAAGTACCCGGCCCGGTAGAGCAGGCCGACGCCGATGATCGGCACGCCGAGGTCGCTCGCGGTCTTGAGATGGTCGCCGGCGAGGATGCCGAGGCCGCCGGAGTACTGCGGCAGCACCTCGGTGATACCGAACTCCGGGGAGAAGTAGGCGATCGCCGACGGGGCGCCCTCGGCCTTCCGCTGCTGATACCACAGATCGGCCGTCAGGTACTCCTGGAGGTCGTCTGCGACGTCGGTGAGTCGGCGCACGAACCGACGGTCGGCGGCCAGCGCGAGCAGCCGGTTATGGTCCACCTCGCCGAGCAGGCGGACCGGGTCTCCCTTCGTCGCCCGCCAGAGCTCCGGATCAACAGACTCGAACAGGTCCAGCGTCTCGGGATGCCAGGACCAGCGAAGATTCAGGACTAGTTCCCCCAGTGGAGCAAGCTGCCCGGGGAGCTGTGCACGGACGGTGAACCGTCGGAGGGCTCTCACGAAGACGTGAGCCTAGACAGTGCCGGCGACGTCGACACACCCGGGTGCGGCCAGCTGGTCCCGGCCGGGAAACAACTGTCATGTCGACCCGATGACAGCCAGAATTGTCCGGAATCGGGGACCGGAGCCGCCCTTACTCGTTGTCTCGGGCAGTGCCCACCTTGGCCGTGAGCGCGGCCATCACCGCGGGGTCGCGCAAGGTCGTGACGTCGCCGAGTTCCCGGCCTTCGGCAATGTCACGCAGCAACCGGCGCATGATCTTGCCGGACCGGGTCTTCGGCAGGTCGTCGGCCCAGATGATCCGCCGTGGCCGGGCGAGCTTGCCGATCCGCCTGGCCACGTGCTCGCGCAGCTCGGCCTCGGTGGCCTCGTCGCCCGAGCGGTCACCGGCGAGCGTCACGAACGCAACGATCGCCTGGCCGGTCTGCTCGTCGTACTGTGCGACCACCGCCGCCTCGGCGACGGCCTCATGGGCGACGATCGCCGACTCCACCTCCGCGGTGGACAGCCGGTGCCCGGACACGTTGATGACGTCGTCGATCCGCCCGATGATCCAGAAGTAGCCGTCGGCGTCGAGGCGTGCGGCGTCGCCGACGACGTAGGTTGACGGGCCGAAGCGGGAGAAGTACGTCTTGACGAATCGCTCGTCGTCCTTGTAAAGGGTGCGCAGCATGGACGGCCACGGCTTGGTGATCACCAGGATTCCGGTGCCCTCAGTGACCGGCTCGCCGTCCTCCGAGAGCAGCGCCGGGCTGATACCGGGCAGCGGCAGGGTCGCCGAACCCGGTTTGGTCGACGTGACGCCGGCCAGCGGCGAGATGAGCGCGGAGCCGGTCTCGGTCTGCCACCACGTGTCGACGATCGGGCAGCGACCACCGCCGATGACCACGTGGTACCACAACCACGCCTTCGGGTTGATCGGTTCCCCGACCGTGCCGAGCACCCGCAGCGAGGACAGGTCGTGCCGACCGGGATACCGCGCGCCCCACTTGATGCACGTACGGATCGCCGTCGGCGCCGTGTAGAACACGGTGACCTTGTACTCCTCGATGAGCCGCCACCAGATGTCGTAGTCGGGGTAGTCCGGCGCCCCCTCGTACATCACGCTGGTCACGCCGTTCGATAGCGGGCCGTAGACGATGTAGGAGTGCCCGGTGATCCAGCCGACGTCCGCGGAACACCAGTAGACGTCGGTGTCCGGGTCGATGTCGAAGACCGCCCGGTGAGTGTAGGTGGCGCCGAGCAGGTAACCCGCGGTCGTGTGCAGGATCCCCTTCGGCTTCGCGGTCGACCCGGAGCTGTAGAGGATGAACAGGGGATGCTCCGCGGACAGCGGTTCCGGCGGGCAGTCGGGCGCCGCCGCGGCCAGCAGTTCGTGGTACCAGACGTCCCGGCCCGCGGTCATCGGCGCCCCGGTACCGCCCGGCCCGGGCACGACCACAATGTGCCCCAGCGCCGGGAGGTCACCGAGCTCCGCGTCGACGGCGGCCTTCACCGGCGCCGTCCGTCCCTTGCGCCGCGCGCCGTCCACGGTGATCAGCACCTTGGCGTCGGAGACCTCCATCCGCTCCCGGACCGCGGACGGCGCGAAACCGCCGAAGACCACGTTGTGGACCGCGCCGATCCGGGCGCAGGCCAGCATCGCGACGGCCACCTCGGGAATCATCGGCAGGAAGATCCCGACCACGTCGCCGGCGCGCACGCCGAGCGAACGCAGCCCGTTCGCCAGCCGCTGGGTGTCGGCGAGCAGGTCCGCATAGGTGACGGTGCGCCGCTCCCCCTCCTCCCCGTGCCAGTGGAAGGCCACCCGCTCGCCGCGCCCGGCCGCCACGTGCCGGTCCAGGCAGTTCTCCGACAGGTTCAGCATCCCGTCCGCGAACCAGGTGTAGAAGGGCGGGTTCGAGTCGTCGAGTACCTGCGTGAACGGCGTGTGCCAGGTCAGCAGCTCCTCGGCCTTGCGAGCCCAGAACGCGTTCGGGTCTGCCTCGGCGGCGGCCCGGTCGGCGTCCATCGGCAGGCGCCGGGTGAAGGCCGCCGACGGGTCGAAACGCTCCACGGACAGCAGGCTCTCCAGGGTCGCCTCGAGATCGGCGACGTTCTCGAGACCGGTCGAGACGCTGACACCTGTGTCGGTCACGGCTCCTCCTGGGTCGGCTCGGGACGAACAGCACGGTCACACGCTGCCCCCCCCGGTCTACCACGAAGGCCAGTCAACTCTCAGGAGTTGCGCGGCAGGTTCCGGCGGTCGGCAGGTTCCGGGCGTGAGAGGGGACCGGCCGGCGGCCGACCGTTGGCAATGTCCGCTATTTCCTGCTATGGGCTAGTGCGCCGGGTGGAACCGAGCGATCCCCGAACCCGATCTGGAGATGATTGATGAAGATCAGCGGGTGTCGGCCTATCGTGGCGACCGACATCTACAGCGACATCGAAACCATCCCCAAAGCCGGCACCGTCGACGATCTCGGCGGGTCGGACGGGGTGGGGAACGCCGGGGCGCCGGACGCCTCGCCGGTCATCGAGGGCCTGAAGCGGGAGGAACGCGGATGAGTGTGGTGCGGCTCGAGGTTGACGGCGGGATCGGCACCATCCGGTTGGACCGGCCGCCGATGAACGCGCTGGACTCCACGGTCGCCGCGGAACTGCGGACCGCCGCGGTCGAGGCGACCCGGCGGTCGGACGTCCGCGCGGTGGTGCTCTATGGCGGGGAAAAGGTGTTCGCCGCCGGGGCCGACATCCGGCAGATGGCGCCGATGGGTTACGCCGAGGTATCCACCTGGGTGGGCGATCTGAACTCCACCTTCGAGGTCGTGGCCCGGATCCCGAAGCCCGTGGTCGCCGCGGTGACGGGCTATGCCCTGGGCGGCGGGTTGGAGCTTGCCCTGTGCGCGGACGTGCGGGTCTTGGCCGAGGACGCCCGGGTCGGCCAGCCCGAGATCCTGCTCGGAGTGATCCCCGGCGCGGGGGGCACCCAGCGGCTGCCGCGCCTGATCGGCCCGTCCCGCGCCAAGGACCTCATCTTCAGCGGCAGGCAGGTCCGGGCGGCCGAGGCAGCGGAGATCGGTCTGGCCGACGCCGTCGTTCCCGCGGGTGAGGTGTACGTGCAGGCGAAGCGGATCGCGGGCCGGTACACGAACGGCCCGGCGATGGCGCTCGCGGCGGCGAAGCAGGCGGTTGACGACGGCGCGGAGATCGCGCTGGCCGAGGCGCTACGTCTGGAGGCGGCGCTGTTCGCCGGGCTGTTCGCCACCGAGGACCGGCGGATCGGAATGGAGTCCTTCCTCGAGAGCGGGCCCGGCAAGGCCGACTTCATCGGCCGCTGACGGAGACCCCGTGCGGTGTCTGTGGTAGGGGTCCCCGGATTGCGCCGAAGGCGTGCGATGGTTGTCCCAGGAGGATTGCCGGAGGCGATTCGACGGAGACCCCGTGCGGTGTCTGTGGTAAGGGTCCCCGGATGGCGCCGAAGGCGCCATCCGGGGGTTACCGCATGGCCAGGTCGGCGATGACCGGCCGGTGGTCACTGCCGAAGTCGCCGCCGACCTCGAAACCCGTCACCGCGAACGCGGGTGAGGCCAGCACGTGGTCGATGCGCAGCACGGGCGGCAGGATCAGGCTCTTGGAGTTCCAGGTCGGTTGCCATCCGCCGCCGCCGACGTCGTGCGCGTCGCGTACCCCCGAGTTCACCAGCCGACGGAACGGCCGGTGGTCCCGGGTGGCATTGAAGTCGCCGGCCATGACGACCGGCAGCGTGGCGTGTTCGAGCTGCGCGCGCAGCGTGTCGAGCTGGGTCCGCCAGCGGTCGGTGTAGGCGCTGGTCGTCGGTGAGATCGTGTGCACCGCGTACACGACGAAGCGTCGACGCTCATCCACCTCCACGGTGGCCCGCAATGACATTGCTCCGCCGACGACCGGGGCCGCGGCGTCGTGCAGCGGGAAGCGGGAGAACACGGCGGCGCCGAACGCACCCGGCTCCGGGTGCACCTCGCGGTACCGGTAGCTCGCCAGCGCTCCGGACGAGGTGACCCGCGCCAGGGTGAGCGGGGAGAGCTCCACGAGGACGAGCACGTCCGGGTTCGCGGCGCGGATCTGCGCGCCCAGCCGGTCGGCGTGGTCGTTGTAGTAGAGCAGGTTCGCCGACATCACCCGCAGGCGCGCGGCACCCTGCGGGGCCTCCTCGGCGCCGCCGGGGAAAACCTCGGGCAGGGTCCAGAACAGATGGATGGCGATCAGGGCCATGGAGATGATCATCAGCAGGTTGCGACGGAGCGCGAAGGCCACCGCCACGGTGGCGTAGGCCGGGAGGTAGAGCAGTTCGGTCCCGGCGTTGATCGCGGAGTAGGGCCAGCCCACCGCATCGTCGAGATGGGCCAACCGGCCGAGGGCGATCCCCCCGAGCCCGGCCACTGCGACCCACGCGACGATCACGACCAGGGGGCGGACCGGGAAGGTCGGGTGCGGCCGGGGCTCCGGGGCGGCGACCGGGATGTCCCTGTGCCGGGAGGTGGGGTCGGTGCCCGGCACGGCGGAACCGGACTCCTGCGCGGAACTCACTTCACCAGAGTGCCCGGCTGGCAGGGCCGTCCGGGAGGCGGGTGCTCCCGGACGGCCCGTTCGGTGGTGAGACGTCGGTAACGGTGGGGCCGATGGCCGTAGCTTGCCGGCGCCGGGAGCCGTCGGCGCCCGTGCGGCGGCTATCGGTGACTGGTCAGGTGGCGGCTGTGGCGCCGACCAGCGGGCGCGCCCGTTCGTGCCATTCGCGGACCGTCACCGTCGGGTGCGCGTCGAGCTCACGGTCCAGCTCCCGCAGTTTCTCGGTGACCCGGGAGGACGACAGCTGCCCGGCGACGGCGACGGCCCGGTAGCCCGCCTCCAGGGCGGCCTCCAGGTCCGGAGTCGGTCGGCGCAGGTAGGCCAAGGCGAGGTCGGCCTCGGCGTAGCTGCGGGTTCGGGCGCGCGCCGCGCCCTGCAGGCTCCGGGCCTCGAGCAGTTTCGTCTCGGCCGGTCGGGCGCGGCCCAGCAGTAACAGGCAGTGACCATGGCACTCGGCGACGTCGCCGGCGTTGTAGTGGCCGGCCCAGGACGGTCCGTCGTCCCCGTCGCTGCGCGCGATCGCCCGGTCCATCTTGTCCAGGGCCTCCATGCAACCGGCCTCGTCACGGTTGCGTGCCAGCGCCCAGGCATGCTTGTCGTGCAGCATGGCCTGCACGGCATACGAGGAGTGCCGCACCGCGCGGCCGAGGGCCGCCCGGGCCAGGGCGAGGCTCTGCCGGGGATGGCCCAGCCGGGCGGCCTGGTCGCTCATCGCGGACAGCACCCGGCCGGCGAGCATGGCGTCGTCGGCGTGTTCGGCGAGGCTGAGGGCCTGGATGTAGTAGCGCTGCGCGAGGGCCTGCCGGTTGCTGTCCTGGGCGAGCCACCCGCTGAACTGGGTCAGCTCGGCCAGCGCACCGAACAGGTCGGGGCTCGGCCGCCCCTCCCGGGCGGCCCGGGTCCGGTCGTGCAGAAAGGCGACGACCTGAGGCCGGATCTCGTCGCCGCCGAACTTCGCGTCCAGCCGGCGGAAGGTCTCGGTCATATCCCGGATCACGGCGCCGGCGGAGGCTCCCGTTGATTCCGGTCTGGCGACCCGGTCAACCACTCCGGTGAGGCTGGAGAGGACCGGATCGGCGAAGGCCGATGCGATAAAGGCCGTTCCGTCGTGCAACAGGTCGCGTCGCCGCATGTCTCGTCCCGATAGTCCGGCAAGGGTGCTTAGGGTCTCGGTGGGTGCGTTCGAGCTCGACAGCCCGAGGTCGTCGCGTTCATAGGACTCCCCGCGCCAGCCCAGATCCACCGGCCGGACCGGGTATCCCAGGGCCGCGGATATCTCGGCCGCCGCAAGTTCGGCGACCATCGGGTCACGCGGCCGCATCCCGCGACGCCAGTGACCGACGGTGGTCCTGGCCAGGCCCAGCTCGATCCGGCGCTGATGGCGGGCGCGGGCGTTCACCTGCCGGGCGAACCGGGTGTCGGATACCCCGGCCTCCCGCAGCAGACGCTCGAACTGGGTCGTGGGAGAGGGATCTCCGGACGACGTATTCGACATGTGTCCCCCGTCGAGGTAAAGATGGCTTAAATCCATAATGTCGGCGCCTTGCGCACCTCTTGGGCAGAAAGTAGCCGAGAAGTCACGTTGCAAGGAAGAGGGTGTGCATAACCCGGCCGGAATGCACGACCAGTCGGGGCCGATGCCTCCAGCGGATCCCCGGATGGTCGGTAAAAGAACGTGCGGAATATCTCAATCATTACGGAAAGTGGCGGATCCATTTTCTGCACATACATCTGCATGGCGTGTCTCTGCGCGCCCCGAGAGCGCTGGAGGGCCGGAGATGGGCGCGGACGGACTAGGCTCCATAGCGGAGCGTAGTCGCCGCCCGGTTTCGGCCCGGCTGTCCAGATCAGGGGCGTACTGCGGTCCGCGTCACGTCGTCGATCATTGAGCGCGTGAGCGCCCCAGATGCGACGATGTCAAGGGACTGACATCGGATGTTGGCTACGGAGGCCCCAACGCGTGAACATCGTCGTTACCGTCAAGCAGGTTCCTGACACCTGGGCGGAGAAGAAGCTCGACGCCGCGGACAAGACCGTCGACCGTAAGAGTGTCGACAGCGTCATGAACGAGATGGACGAGTACGGGGTCGAAGAGGCCCTGAAGATCAAGGAAGCGCACGGGGGCGAGGTCACCGTCGTCACGATGGGACCGGCCAAGGCGGCCGAGACGATCCGCAAGGCCCTGTCGATGGGCGCGGACAAGGCCGTGCACCTGACGGACGACTTGCTGCACGGGTCGGACGCGCTGGCGACGTCCGCCGCGCTGGCGAAGGTGATCTCCACGCTGTCACCCGACATCGTCATCACCTCCAGCGAGGCTTCCGATGCCCGTGGCGGCGTCATCGGTGCCCTGTTGGCGGAGCGGCTGGCCCTTCCCCAGCTCACCCAGGCCCGCAAGGTCACGGTGGATCCGGCCGCGGGTAAGGTCACGATCGAGCGTCTCGCCGACAACGGCTACGCCCTGGTCGAGGCAAGCCTGCCGGCCGTGGTCGCCGTGGTCGAGAAGATCAACCAGCCGCGTTACCCTTCGTTCAAGGGCATCATGGCGGCCAAGAAGAAGCCGCTGACGACGTTGTCCGCCGCGGACGCGGGTCTGGACGCCGATGCGGTCGGGCTGGCCGGCGCCACGTCGACGGTCGTTGCCTCGGAGCCCGCGCCGCCGCGGTCGAGTGGCACGATCGTCAAGGACGAGGGCGACGGCGGCACGAAGGTCGCGGAGTTCCTCGCGGCGCAGAAGCTTATCTGAGGGGTTTTGTCCGATGGCTGAAGTTCTCGTGCTCGTCGAGCACGCCGATGGTGAACCCAAGAAGGTCACCGCGGAACTGCTGACGCTCGCCCGTTCGCTCGGCGAGCCCGCCGCGGTGTTCCTCGGAGCGCCGGGCACCTATGCGAAGGCCAAGGAGTACCTCGCGCAGTACGGCGCCGCCAGGGTCTACGTCGTCGAGTCGGAGGACGTCGTCGGCTACGTGGGCGCGCCGGCGGCCGAGGTGCTGGCCAAGCTGGTCGCGGACGCGTCGCCGGCTGCCGTGCTGGTCGCCGCCACCGCGGACTCGCGGGAGATCGCGGCCCGCGTCGCCGCGAAGACCGACTCGGGCCTGATCTGGGACGCTGTCGCGCTGACCCCCGACCTGGTCGCCACCCAGGGTATCTTCGGCGGCTCAACGATCGTCACGTCGAAGGTCGTCAAGGGTGTTCCGGTGGTCGTCGTCCGGCCGAACTCGACGGCGCCCGAGGCCGCCCCGGTGACGCCGTCCGAACAGACGGTGGACATCGCGATCTCCGACGCCGCGAAGGGGGCCAAGATCGTCGACCGCGTCGTCGAGGCGAAGTCCGGCCGCCCGGACCTCACCGAGGCCCAGGTCGTCGTCTCCGGTGGTCGCGGTCTGGGCGCCGCCGAGCACTTCACCCTGGTGGAGAAGCTGGCCGACACCCTCGGCGCCGCGGTCGGCGCGTCGCGTGCCGCCACCGACGCCGGGTGGTACCCGCACCAGAACCAGGTCGGGCAGACCGGCAAGACGGTGTCCCCGCAGCTCTACATCGCGGTCGGCATCTCCGGCGCGATCCAGCACCGGGCCGGGATGCAGACGTCCAAGACGATCGTCGCGATCAACAAGGACCCGGAAGCGCCGATCTTCGAGTTCGCGGACTACGGGCTGGTCGGCGATCTGTTCAACGTCGTCCCGCAGCTCATCGAGGCGATCGAGAAGCGCAGGGCCGGCTGATCGATCCCGCGGACCGGCCACGGCCGGGCGTCCATCCGTCTCGGCGAGGGTGGCGCCCGGCCGTCGTTTAGGACCCACGCCCGTGCGTCACCTCCGCGGGTCCTCGCGCACCCGGAGCACCACCAGCGTGAGGTCGTCGTGGTCGATCTCGCCCGCGTCCTTGAGCTGGTGGGCGAGCCCCTCCAGGTTCGGCTTGCGCAGGTCGGGAAGTCGCCGCCAAACCTCCGGATCAGTCCACGGCAGGGTGTAGAGCCACTTGCTGATCGCGTCGCTGCCGAGCAGGAAGACCTCCCCCGCCTCGGCGAAGCCTCGCCGCACCCGCACCGGCCAGCCCTCCCCGGTCGGCGCGAGCCGACGGGCCCGCCCGAGGTCGCTGGGCACCAGGTCGGGGGTGCTTGTGAAGGCTGCCGATGCGGAGTACGGGAAGAACTCGGGTTGCGCGCCCGCCAGGATGGCCTCCGGCGAGGGCACCCGGACCAGGCAGGAGTCGCCGACCGCGATCGCCTCCCACTCCAGCCGGCCGTCGTGTTCGTTCTCCTCGCTCCTGAATTGCAGTCCAAGAAACGTGGCGAACGCCGCTTCCGTCGCACCGACGCCCTGGAACCGCCAGTCGTCGGGATCGACCGTCGGCGGGCTCAGGTTCCAGATCCTGATCGTCTCGCGGAACCATTCGTAGATGCCCTCGGCCGAGGCCCCGATCGGCGGCGGCGTGTTGACGTATCGCGTGACCAGCAGGTTTGCCCACCGCCGCACGTCGACCCCCTCCGACGCGCCATCCGCGACGGCCGCCCTCCGGCGCGCCGTGCTCACCATCGTCGCGTCTTCGGAGGCATAGCCGCTGTTCTTCGGCAGCCACACCTGCACACGGCCCGTGACCCGCACTCCCGCACCTCTCCTTCCTCGGGACCCACCGCAGCCGTCGGCCCACCGCCCCACTCAGGCATCGACCTGAGCCACCTGGGTGCCGACGGTGAGGGCGAGGACGATCGCGTCGGGTGTCGCGTTGGAGACGAATCCCCGGGCGCCGGGCCGGGTCTGCGCACCCAGGCGCTCCGCCGCGGTGCGCATCAGCGGCGGCAGCTCGCTCGACATCCGGAACAGCCCGCGAGCCCACTCGTCGGACAGCTCGGACTCGGCCGCGGGGAAGGTGGTGGTGGTCTGCGCGACTGCGGAGATGCTGATGTTGAACAGCAGCAGGTTGCCGTCCGCGGTGCGCAGTGACCGTAGCCGGTCGGCCCACATCTGCACCTTCTCGGGCTCGCCGTCGGTGGCGGCTCCATCGGTGATGTTGATGATGATCGGTGGGAAGGAGTCCTGGTGGCTCTGGGCCCAGCCGGAGGCGAGGCTCCCGGCCATGTCGAGGGCGGCGCACATCGGGGTGAGGCCCGCCCCGAACGGTTCGAACCACACTGGCATCGAGGAGCCGTGCCGCTCCTCCCGGCGCAGCACGCAGGAGAAGAGGTCCGGTACCGAGACCAGCCACTGGCCGGCGAGCGCTCCGGTGAACAGTGAGCGGGCCTCCTCGCCGCTGTAGCCGAGCACGGCGATGTCGTAGTAGGGACGCGGACCCTCGCCGCGCTCCTTGCTGCACCGACGGATGATCATCGCGAGGGTGTCGTTGACGATGTCGGCGAGGGCCTGCGCCTTGGAGATGCCGGGACGCCCGGCGATCGGGTAGTTCATCGAGTCGGACTGGTCCAGCAGAAAGATGAAGCAGCCCGGGGCACGCCGGTCGATCTGCTTGGTGTAGGGCATGGGCGTCGCGCTTCCTCAGGAATCGGATCAGTACCGGGGGAGGTGGTCGTCGGCGGAGAGAGCGCCCGGGGGATCGTCCGCCGGGTTCGTCGGGAGGATGTCCGGCCAGGGCTCGCCGGCGCCCACCCGCCATGAGTTCGGGCATGCGCGGCAGGCGTAGGACGCGTCGACCTGGACGCTCCCGCACGAGCACTGCGGGTCCTCCAGCAGCGTCCGTCGATCGATCACCTCGACTCCGATCGGATGGACGGCGGCGCCCGGTCCCGGGGGGCCCGGGCGCCGAGGCGGGAGCGGACGCTGGAAGTCGGCCGGCGGTGCCGGCCGCGGGTACCTAGTCGGCGGGAAGTCGGCCGGCCGGAAGTCCCGGGGCGACGTCGGTTCCGGGTAGGTGCCGCGACCGGTCACGGCGTGGACGAAGCCGGCCAGCGGAACCACGGCAAGGCCGACCGCGAAGATCAGAAGCCAGCGCAGCGCGGTGCCGATCCGGCCGGGGCCGTGGGTGCCGTCGTGCACCGAGGCCGGCACCAGGACCTTGTGGTCGTCACCGATCGCCTCGACCGTGTCCGGAAGTGCCTCGGCCACCTTGTGGACGTCCGGGCGGGCACCCGGACCGACGGCGACGAGCAGCCGGGCGCCGACCTCGGCGAGCCGGGGGACGTCGGCGGCCGGCACCCCGAGCAACGGAACGCCGGCCGTGGACGATGCCGCAGGTGGGGTGTAGGCGGTGAAGACTGGGCCGTCCTTTCCCGTGCCGCGGGTGAATCGGGGCGGGAGCGGGACGTGGAGCAGCTCACCGTCCTTGAACGGGTGATCGGCCACGGCGTCCGGGTTGATCCCGAGTGCCGCGGCGATCTGCTCCCGGGTCTCCCCGGCCCGCACCTTGTACTGGATGAACAGCTCGGGCTCGTCCGGCTGCGGCGCCGACGACGCCACGAGTATCACCTGGTTGACGTCGTTGCCGCCGGCCGCCCGCAGGGCCTGGTCGGCGGAGGTCGTCACCAGGATCCTGATCGGCGACGGAGCCGTTCCGCCTCCGCCCGAGATCAGGCCGACGACGGCGATCGTGACCGCGGCCACGAGGATGCAGACCCCGATGATCCGCCGGTGGCGGCTCGGCCACGCGGTGTCGTCCGGCCCGCCTGACGGCGTCATGCCGCCTCCCATCGGTTGTCTCGAATGTCTCGAGCCTTCGGTCGTCTGGTGTCATCCCACGGTGAGGATGATCAGGATGAGTGCGAGGATGGCCAGGGCCGCGAGGACGAGAGCCGCCGTGCGCGACCCGGAGCCGCGGTTCGGCACGGATCCGGGGGGCGACGCCCGCCGCGCCCCGTCGCCGGCCGCGGAGGTCGTGCCGCCCTGACCCGCCGAGGGACCGGTGTTCGGCGATGTCCTGGTCGTCGCGTCCCAGAGATTCCGTCCCGCGGCTGGGGTGCCTGGGGTGGCTGGGGT
>NZ_CDWWXA010000020.1:0-48005 GCF_977971845.1 Frankia sp. CeCAU1
CCTAGACTGAGTCCCATGACCGCAGGGTCCCTTACGACGCCCGCCTCGCTCTCCCCGTTGCTCGGCCTGCCGGGTGCGGTGGCCGGCACTGCCGAAGACGACGCGGTCGCCGCCCACTACGGCGATCCGCTACGGGAACAGCGCGCGGTGCGCGGCGCCGCCGCCGTCGTCGACAGATCACATCGGGACGTGCTGCGCGTCTCCGGCCCCGACCGGCTCTCCTGGCTGCACAGCGTCACCTCTCAGCATCTGTCCGCGCTGGGCGCGCTGCGGGGCACCGAGGCGCTGGTGCTCTCCCCGCACGGCCACGTCGAACACCATCTCGTCCTCGCCGACGACGGCACGTCCACCTGGGTGGACGTCGAGCCCGGCACCGGCGGCATCCTGCTGCGCTACCTGGAGTCGATGCGCTTCATGCTCCGCGTGGAGCCGGCGGACCTCGGCGCGGTGACGGCGGTGCTCAGCGTGCTCGGGCCAAGGGCCGCGCAGGTCGCGGCCGCGGCACTGGGCGGGCCGGGTGACGGCGCGCCCGGCCCGGGCCTGCCCGAACCACAGGCCCCCGGCCCGGTCGGGGCGCCGATCACCGGTCCCTACCCGGTCGGCCGTACCGGGACGGGCACGCTGGTCCGGCGGATGCCCCACGGCGTCGACCTCCTCGTCGGCCGGGCCGACCTGACCGGCACCGTCGAGCGGCTGCGCGCCGCCGGGGCGGGTCTGGCCGGGCTGTCCGCCTTCGACGCCATGCGCATCGCCTCCCGACGGCCCCGGCTCGGCCGGGAGACCGACCATCGCACCATTCCGCACGAGGTGGGGTGGCTGGCGAGCGCCGTGCACCTGGACAAGGGCTGCTACCGCGGGCAGGAGACCGTCGCCCGGGTGCACAACCTCGGTCGCCCGCCGCGGCGGCTGGTGCTGCTGCATCTCGACGGCACGGTGGCGGCGCCCCGTTCCACCGTCACGGTCGGCGGGCGCGAGGTCGGGTTTGTCGGCAGCTCCGAGGTCCACGAGGAACTCGGCCCCATCGCCCTGGCGGTGATCAAGCGGTCCGTGCCGACGGATGCCTCCCTCGTCGTCGCCGATCCCGACGGCGCGCCGCTGGCCGCCGCGATCGATCCGGACGACGGGCCGGCCACGACGGCGCCGAAGCGTCCCGCCGGGCGGCTGCGTTCCTGATTCCCGGCTGGCTCGGGTTCCGGCCGGCTCGGGTTCCGGCCGGCTCGGGTTCCGGCCGGCTCAGACAGTCCGGGCGAGGATCTGATCGAGTTCCCGCACCGCCGGGTCGGTGCCGTGCCGCCGCAGCCGGCGGCGCAGCTCGTCGGCCCGGCGGGCGTTGCGCTTGGATCGCGTCGCCGCCAGCATCGGCAGGGCCTGGCGGGTCAGCTCGCACCCGTGATCGACATTACCGAGATCCATCTGGACCGCGGCCCACCGAAGCAGGTAGGTGGCCCGGTCCCGGGCCCGGGAGGCCGGCTGGATCGCCAGGGAGCGTTCCAGCCACCGGTCCGCCTGCGCGAGGTGACCGAGATCGATGTAGCAGCTGCCGATCTGCGCCTGGTACTCGGCCTCGTCGAAGTAGGACGACCAGGCGGGCTCCTCAGGCCGCGCGGTGACCATCGCATCCTCCGAGCAGACCAGCGCCTGCGCGCAGGCGCTGGCCTCCCCGAGCGCGGCATGGGCACGGGCCCGCCGCATGTGCAGCATGGCGCCGACGCGACCGGACGCCCCCTCGGCGCTGGCCACGGCGGCCTCGGCCAGATCCACCGCCTCCCGCGGGCGGGCGAAGTCCACGCACTGCAGGGACATGTTCTTCAGCACGTTCGCACCGAGCATGCGGTCCCCGCCGGTGTGCGCGGCATGCAGAGCGGTGATCCAGTACCGCTGGGCGGCCGTCTGGAAGCCGGCGTCGAACGAGACCCACCCCGCGAACCGGGCGAGCTCCGCGGCCACCAGATGC
The DNA here is from genome assembly GCF_977971845.1 of Frankia sp. CeCAU1. Lineage (NCBI taxonomy): Bacteria > Bacillati > Actinomycetota > Actinomycetes > Frankiales > Frankiaceae > Frankia > Frankia sp. CeCAU1. The sequence goes on from NZ_CDWWXA010000020.1 coordinate 1,955, forward strand.
AGGTGACGGCCCACATGCTCGGTATAGGATCCGCGCGCCAGCAGGTCCGCCACCACGCCGAGCTCGGCGTCGACCAGCCGGCGCACGCTCTCCCCACCGAGCCGCTCATCCATGACCCGCAGCCCGGGGATGTTGTGCTCGATCCGGTTCACGATCTGGTCGTCGACCCGTCCCCCGTTCAGGGCCGCCGCCAGCCGGGCCGGTTCCATGCCGAGCCACTGCGTCGCGAGTTCCGCCACCCCGGTCCCAGTGATCGTCAGGAAGCCGCGGCGGTCGGAGAGCGCGTCCTCGACGACGTCCATGATCGAGGTTATGCTGCCACCCGGCGTCCACGGGTACTCGGTGCGCACCGCGTCGCCGGTCGGTAGCCACGCGGGCCAGGGGTGCGACTCCAGGCGATCGTTGGGGACGCCGAGCTCCGCGGCGAGCGCGAGCTGGGACACCCGGTCGGGCACGACCCCACGGTGCTCCCAGCGCCAGACCTTCTGCCGCTCGGCGGCCATGTTCGCCACCCCGAGGTCACGTGCGCGGCGGGCCACGACCCGCGCCAGACGCTGGTAGGACCACCCGCGCTGGGCTCGGATGAACGCAAGCGGATGAGTGCAGGCATGAGCGTTATCCGTCAGCATCGACGATCTCCTCGCAGTCGCATCTCCAGGGGCACTTCCGTGAGTACCTACTAACGCTATGTCGCGACATCTTGGTGCTCCAAGAGACGACTCCGGTGCGATGCGTGCACAGAGGTCACTCCCGGACCACTGGCGGGCCCTGATTGCACGCATGTCCGCCGAGCGTCCGAAAAAAGTGTGTTATATTTAGCTTTTGATCGAATGCGATCACGTCGACCGGTCAGAAATTCTCCCGAGTCGGACAGCCGGGGACAGGCCCACGGGGAGGGCCCCTCCGCGATTCACGCGGCGCCGATCCGACTGGACGCGCGGGGTGGGAGGGGGACGGCTGCGGCGGATCGAGGCTGCGCCGCGTCAGATCCGGGCGCCGGCGGCGTCGAAGAAGGTCAGGGTGGACAGCGGTGCGCGCAGGGTGACCCGCATGCCCACGCCGAGCACCTCAGCGGCGTCGACCCTGACGGCGAGCACCCCGGCGGAGGTCCGGACGTACACCGTCCGCTCCGCCCCGAGCCGCTCGCTCACCACGACCTCACCGGTTACCCGCAGCGCGTCCGACGCCAGCGCCACCGGCGCCACCACGGCGTCCGCCGGTAGCGATCCTGATCCAGTGGAAGCCGCCGCCACCAGGACCAGGTGCTCGGGCCGGACTCCGAACGCCGTCGCGCCGGCGGGGGCGGCCAGGGCGAATCCGTCCCCGTGCAGTTGGCCGTCATGCCAGCGTCCCTCCCGGACGTTCATCGGCGGGCTGCCGATGAACGCCGCGACGAAGCGCGTGGCGGGCCGGTCGTAGATCTCGTCGGGCGTCCCGATCTGCTGCAGCCGGCCGCCGCTGAGCACCGCGACCCGGTCACCGACCGCCATCGCCTCGGCCTGGTCGTGCGTGACGAACAGGGCGGTGGTGCCGAGCCTGCGCAGCAGGCCCACGATCTCGACCCGCAGATCGACCCGGAGCTGGGCGTCGAGCCCCGACATCGGCTCGTCCAACAGGATCACCCGGGCCCGGGTCGCGAGTGCCCGGCCGATCGCGACCCGCTGGCGCTGGCCCCCGGACATCTTCGCGGGCCGGCGAGCTGCCAGCTCACCGATGCCGAGCATGCCCAGCGTCTCACGGGCCCGGGCCACCGCCGCGGCCTTCGGCAGGCCGCGGCCGTGACGCAACGCCAGGGTGAGGTTCTCCAGGGCCGTCAGATGCGGGTAGAGCGCGAAATGCTGGAAGACCATGGACACGTCCCGGCGGTGGGGTGCAACGCCAAGCTGGCTGACCCCGCCGAAACGCAGATCACCCGACGTCGGCTCCTCGAGCCCGGCGCAGATCCGCAGCAGCGTCGACTTGCCCGAGCCGGACGGTCCGAGCAGCGCGACGATCTCCCCCGGCGCAACCGTCAGCGTGACGTCGCGCAGCGCATGGACCGGGCCGAACGACCGGCCCAGCCCGTCGATCTCGATCGGCACCCCCGTGGTGGCGGCCGTCACCACGGCGGGTCCGTCGGCCGGTTCCGTGATCCGGGTCATCGGTCTCTCCCGCGGCGTCCGCCGGTCAACGGGTGAGTTCCACAGCCTGGCTCTGGGCCGCGGCGAGGGCCCTGACCGGGTCCTCGCCCTTGAGGATGCGCTGCACCTGGTCCGAGATCGCGCTCGGGACCTCCCCGCCGCGGGCCCCGCTCCAAGCCGGCGCCTTCACCAGCGAGGGGATGAGCGCGTTGAACGGCTTGAGCTGCGGATAGGTCGCGTAGAACGACCCGAGCTGGCTGACGGCCTGAGTATCCACCGGGATGTAGCTCAACGCCTCCGTGCCCGCGGCCACGACGTCCGGCGAAAGCAGCGACACGACCAGTTCGGTCGCCATCTCCCGCTGGCAGCGATCGGTGGACAGGACCGTCAGCGCGTTGCCGCCCGCGACCGGGTGCTGGGTCCCGCCGGGCAGAGTCGGGAACGGGACCGCGCCGGCCCGGAAACCCTTCGTCCCCTGCCCCGCGATGAACTTCAGCCCGCCGGCCACGGAGGCCACCGTCACGGCGGTCATCGCCGTCTGCCGGCGGATGCCGAACCGCAGCAGGCCCTGCTGGGTCGGATCGGCGGAGTGCGTACCGTAGCTCGCGGCCTTCGCGAGGAACGCGGCGGCCTCGCGGGCCGCCGGGGTGTTCAGGGCGGGCCGACCGTTCGCGTCCTGGATCGGCGTCCCCTTGGAGCTGGCCAGGGTGTTGAGGATCCACTGCCCGAACTGCTGGCCGGTCGGCAGGTCGAGGGGCTGGACATTCTGACCCGAAGCCTTGATCTTGTCAGCGGCGGCGATCACCCCGTCGGTCGTGCCCAGCGTCGCCGGATCGACGCCGGCCTTCTGCAGCACGTCGAGGTTGTAGACCAGGGCCAGAGACGACACCTGCTGGGGAATGCCGATCTGCTTCCCGGCGACCTGCCCGAGGCCGACCAGCCGTTGGTCGTAGGACGCGCGCAGCAGGCGCGGGGAGAGCTCCTGGGCGCCGAGGTCCCGGGCGAAGGTCGGGAGCAGGTCGAAGCCGGCGACCGCCACGTCGACGGAACGGCCGGCCGAGCGGTCGGCGCTGATCTGCTGGACGAGGGAGGTGTAGTCCGGCGCGCTCGTGTTGAGGTCCACGGTGAGGCCGGGATGCGCCTTCTCCAGATAGGCCTTGCCGGATTTCGCGACGTCGTTGAGCGTGCCGACGGCGGACATCCGCAGCGTCTTGACCTGGGCCACGCAGGCGGGCGATGCCTTGGCGCCCGCCACGTTGTCGACGCCGGCGTCGGCTGGGCGGGCCGTGGGGCGCAGGCTCTCCGCGGGGTCTGCCGGGCTCGCGTCACCACCGCCGCCGCACGCGGTCAGAATGATCATCGCGGCAGCGACGGGCAGCGGCAGCATTCGGCGAATACGGATCACACGTTCTTCCTCTCAGGCACCGGCACCCGTACCGGTAATTCCGGCGGCGAGACGGCGTTGGGCGACGACGAAGACGACGAGCGACGGCAGGCTGATGATCAGCGCGGCCGCGGCGAGCTCGGTGAAGTCCGGAATGACGGAGGAGGAGTCGGTCATCAGGCGCGCGAGCGCCAGCGGCGGGGTGGCGATGTCCGGCGACCGCGCGACCAGCAGCGGCCACAGGTACTCGTTGTACGACAACAGGAAGCTGAACACCGATACGGAGGCGATCGCGGGCGCGGCGAGCGGCACGATGATCGTCCACAGCGTCCGCCAGGTACCGAGCCCGTCCATCCGCGCGGCTTCCAGGACCGACCCCGGGATGGTGCTCATGTACTGCCGGAGCATGAAGATCATCGCTGCGTGTGTCATGAACGGCAGGACCAGGCCGACCCGGGTGTCAGCGAGTCCGAGCGCGGAAATGGTGACGTAGTTCGGCACGGCGGTGATCTGGGTCGGCACCAGCAGGGTGGCGAGCACCACCGAGAAGGCTGCCGTACGCCCGCGAAAGCGCAGACAGGAGAAGGCGTAGGCGGCCGGGATCGCCGTCGCGAGCTGCAACGCGAGGATCGCCAGGCTCACCGCCACCCCCGTGAGCAGGGCAGGTCCGAGATCACCGGCGTACCAGGCGCGGTCGAACGAGCTCAGGTCGATGCTGGACGGGATCGGGTTCGACGTCAGCGCCAGCGCGGTCTGCCGCGGCCCAACGGCGGTCCGCACCATCCAGACGAAGGGCAGGACGGCCGCGACGATGCCGATCGTGAGCAGGATGAGACGCCCGATCGTCGGTCCGGTCGGTGACCGGCGGCGACCGCGCCGCGATGCCGGGATCGGCGCCGGCGCCGATCCCGGTTGCGGGGCCCGCCGACGCGAGGCTCGCCGCACGGCGTGGCCACGGGGCGTCGGCCCGGACGCCGGACTGGAGGTGTCGACGCTCACGCGGCGGCCTCCCGGGTGCGTCGGATGCGGCGCCCGAGCAGCCCACCAGCGGCACCCAGTGCCACGATCACGACAAACAGCATCAGGGCGATCATCGAGGCATATCCGATGCGGAACGATCCAGTGAATCCGACCTCGTAAATGTAGTAAATGATCGTCGTGCTGGAGTCCAGGGGGCCACCTTTCGTGAGCACCGCGACCGTTTCGAAGGTCTGCAGGGTCAGAATGGTGACGAACATCCCCAGGAAGATCGTCGTCGGGGCGAGCAGCGGCAGGGTGATGTGACGCAGCCGGGCGAATCCGTGGATGCCGTCCACGTCCGCCGCCTCGTACACCGATCTCGGGATCGCCGTCAGCCCGGCGAGATAGACGACGAAGACGAAGCTCGTCAGCCGCCAACCACCGACGAGGGCCACCACCGGCAACGCGGTCGAGGTGTCGCCGAGCCAGTCGACCGGAGCCACCCCGAACAGCCCGACGATGGTGTTCGCGAGACCGTCGGGGCTGCTGTCGAACATGTAGGCGAACACGACCGCCATGGCCACAATATTCGCACTGACCGGAAGAAACAGCGCACATCGCACCAGCGCCCGGCCATGGGTCACCCGTTCGGCGGCCAGCGCGAGCGCCAGCCCGATCACGATCGCGGGTACCACCGTGAGGGCGCAGTACAGCAGCGTGTTGCGCACGGCGCCGGCCAGGTCCGCGTCGGAGAGAGCGGTACGCAGGTTCGCCGTGCCGACCCAGTCGAAACGCGGTCCCGTCAGGGTCTTGTCCGTGCCCGCGATGAAGGCCGACACCAATGCGGGCCCGATGACGAAAACACCGAGTCCCACGAACGCCGGCAGCAACAACACCCCGGCTCGCCAGCCCGCCCGGCTGTCACCCGCCTCACGCGTCACAGTTATGCATCCTGGCCCCACCTGTGCAGGGATGCCGGTACGGGGGTGGCTCCCGCGGAGGAGCAGCCGGTGCCTGCACGTGTCGCCCGGTCCGTCCACATCCCACGCGACACCGCCAACGGCCCACGCGACACCGCCAACGGCTCGGATCGACCCCCACGGCCCACGCGCCGCACCCGGTCGACGGCGAATCGTGGTGACCGATCCGTGGCGGCTGTCCCCTCAACGGCCAACGCCTGCAAGAATGACAGGAAACGTCAGTCGATCTTCGGGAACACCATGAGCGACCGCAGCGAGCCCGACCACGCCTCCGCCTGGGGGCGTGTCGCCGATGACGGCACGGTCTTCGTTCGCACGGCCAGCGGCGAACGTGCCGTCGGATCATGGCGTGCCGGCAGTCTCCGTGAGGGTCTGGCCCACTTCGAGCGCCGCTTCGACGATCTGTCCGCCGAGGTCGAGCTGCTCGAGCGGCGGCTGACGGTCAGCGGGGTCGATCCGGCCGGGATCGTCGGCAGCGCACGGCGGCTACTCGATTCCCTCGACGAGGCCGCGGTCGTCGGTGATCTGGATGCGCTGCGCACGCGGCTGGAGGCCGTGGTCGCCGCCACTGAGGAACATCGCTCCGCGCTCGCCGCCGAGCGGGCCGAGCGGGCCGGCCGGATCGCCGCGGCCAAGGAGCAGCTGGTCGCCGAGGCCGAACGGCTCGGCCGCAGCTCGGAGTGGAAGACCGCCGGGGAGCGGTTCCGCGCGCTCGCCGAGGAGTTCCGCGCCGCCGGCTCGTTGGACAAGCGCACCGACTCGGCGCTGTGGCGGCGCATCGCCACGGCCCGGGACGAGTTCACCCGCCGCCGGACCGCGCACTTCGCCGCTCTCGACACGCAGCGGGCCCGTTCGAGGGAACGGAAGGAGGCGATCATCGCCGAGGCGGAGGCGCTGTCCGACTCCACCGACTGGGCCGGCACGGCCGCCCGCTACCGGGCGCTGCTCGCCGACTGGAAGGCCGCCGGTCGCGCGGCAAAGGATATCGACGACGCGTTGTGGAACCGCTTCCGCGCGGCGCAGGACGCCTTCTTCACCCGCCGCAACGAGGCCAATGCCGAGCGCGACGCCGAGTTGCGCGAAAACCAGGTCAAGAAGGAGAAACTGCTGGCCGAGGCGACGGCGTTGGATCCGGCCGATACCGACCGCTCGCTGCGTCGTCTCCGGGAGATCCAGGACCGCTGGGACGAGATCGGACGGGTCCCCCGGGAGGCCGCGGGCTCCCTGGAGCGGCAGATGGCGGCCATCGGCGACAAGCTGCGCGAGGCCTCCGACGCCCGCTGGGCCCAGCGCTCCCTCGCTTCCTCACCATTCGTGACGAAGCTGCGGGAATCCGTCGCGAAGTTGGAGGCGAAGCTGGCCCGGGCCCAGGCCGCCGGACGCACCAAGGAGATCGCCGACACCGAGTCCGCCCTCGCCGCCCAGCGGGCCTGGCTGGCCCAAGCCGAGGGACAGTCCCACAACGACTGAGCCGCGCCGGCAGGCGCGGGCGCTTCGTATGGACCCGAAAACGGGGAACTGCGGCATCCGCCGTGGTCGAAGGGGCGAAGGTCCGCGGAGTACCAGGTGGTGCACCTCGGGGCGGACACGTCCAAAGAGCGCTAACTGACCGCTTGCCAGAGTTAGCAGCCCGACGTATCGTCGACTGCGTTGGTGATGTGTTGTGGCGGCGCACTCGTTTCCGTGCCGACCGGAGCTTGCCGAGGCAGCATGGCCTCCCCCGAATCGCAGCGTCCACGGACGGCGGGCTCTCGGCGGGCGGTCGTCCGCGGAGTCCTCGGCCGCGGGGTCCAGCCGTATGCCGAGGTTCACGGATGGCGGGGCGCCCGCCATGGGCGCGGCAACCCGCCTCGCCCTCCGGCGAAGGAGGCGTTCGACCCGGTGGCGGCCCTGAATGTGCGCGATCTCGGCGATTTCATCCGCGATCAGCGGCACAGCGCACAGATCTCCCTTCGTCAACTCGCCAAGCAGGCCGGGGTGAGCAACCCTTACCTCAGTCAGATCGAGCGAGGCCTCCGGCGGCCGTCCGCGGAGATTCTTCAGCAGATCGCGAAGGCGCTCCGCATCTCCGCCGAAGTGCTCTACGTGCAGGCCGGAATTCTGGAGGAACGGCAGGGCGAAGAGAACGTCATGGCTGCCGTGCTCGCGGACGAATCCCTGTCCGAACGACAGAAGCAGGTCGTGCTCGACATCTACGAGGCGTTCTGCCGGGAGAACGCCATCGCGGCGCGGGCCGGCCGCGGCCACCCGGACGGCGACGCCGAGGCCGGGCCGCGCGGGTTCGTCCCCGGCGAGCCCGCCGCCCCGACCGCGGGTCCGGCCGCCATCGGTGATTCGGTGTCCGCACGGGGTTCGGCCGCCACCGTGGGAGCGACCTTCGCGGAGCCGACGACGAAACGGAGATCCGCCCGACAGGCGTCGGCGACATCCCGGGGCACCACCACCGCGGCGCGGTCGGCCTCGTCGGACGGTACGGGTAAGCCGTCACCGGGGAGCGCCCCGGGCCGCACCAGGCGATCGAAGGCCACGGGAGGCGAACCGGCGGCGACGAGGACCGAGAGCGGTCCGATCACCGGCGCTCCCCCCGCGTCCCTACCCACACCGGCAGCACCGGCTCCGCAGCCGACCACCGACAACCCGGTCGATCAGACCTAGATCGACCGGCGGAGACCGCGACGAAAAGGAAAGCAGTACTCCGTTCCTGTACGGCCTATCACCACCCTGACCCTCACATCATTTACCCGACCTTTCACCCGTCGGCGACGAGGCGCTAACAGGAAATCTCTACACGAAAGCAACGAATCTTCGAACCGAGGGAGACATCATGGCCACCACGCGCACGACGAACCGCCCCGCCAGCCGTCCCACCGCCCGCGTCAGCGCGCAGGCCCAGGAGGACACGGCCGAGGCGAGGGCCGAAGTCAGGGTTCCGCTGGCGGAGGTGCGCAAGCCGCTCTACGCGTCGGTGGGAGCGGCGGATCTCGCTGTGGCGAAGCTGCTCGCCCTGCCGACGACCACAAGCACCGAGGTTCGGAAGATCTCCGACCGGGTCGGCGCGCTGCCTACCCAGGCGGCGCGGGTTCCGACCCAGGTCGGGACGGCCGTGCGCGCGCTGCCGGCCACCGTCACCTCCCAGATCTCCGACCTGCAGGGACGCGCCACCTACCTCTACAACAGCTTCGCCACCCGGGGCGAGAAGCGGGTGGCGAGCATCCGGCGCAGCCCGGCCACGGAGGAGGCGGTGCAGCGCACCCGGACGGCAGTGAGCCAGACCCGCGCCGCGCGCACCTCGAGCCGCAAGGCTGCCGAGGCGGTCGGCCGGGCCGTGACCGAGGCCGCCCCCGAGAAGTAACGGCCCGCGAACATCGACACACCGGATCACCAACGGACGGTCATTGACCTGTTCCGGTCGACCACGGGTCCGGGGCCTGCTGTCCGGGGCCCGTGGTCCGATGTGTTGTATTAACTTATGCGCTATCGCCCGCTGGGATCCTCCGGACTACTGGTGTCTGTCGTCGGCCTCGGCTGCAACAATTTCGGCTCGCGCGTCGACCTCACCGGCACCCGTGCGGTCGTCGACGCGGCGCTCGACGCCGGGATCACGTTCTTCGACACCGCCGACACCTACGGGAACAAGGGCGGCTCGGAGACGCTTCTCGGGCACGTGCTGCGAGGCCGCCGCGACGATGTCGTCCTCGCCACAAAATTCGGCAACGACATGGGCGGCATGTACGGCCAGGACTTCAGCGCGCGGGCGTCCCGGCGGTACATCCGCAAGGCGGTCGAGGGTTCGCTGAGCCGGCTGCAGACCGACTACATCGACCTCTACCAGCTGCACACCCTGGACGCCTTCACGCCGATCGAGGAGACGCTCGAGGCCCTCGATGAGATCGTCAAGGAGGGCAAGGTCCGTTACATCGGTGCCTGCAACCTCGATGCCTGGCAGGTCGCCGACGCGGAGTGGACCGCCCGGGCATCCGGGACGACCCGCTTCATCTCCGCGCAGAACCACTACAACCTGCTGGAACGGGGCGTGGAGGCAGAGCTCGTGCCGGCCGCCCAGAAGTACGGCATCGGCGTCATCCCGTACTACCCGCTGGCGAACGGCCTGCTCACCGGCAAGTACCAGCGCGACGAGGTGCCGGCACCCGGCACCCGGCTGGCCGGCAGGCAGGACGAGCTGACCGACGAGGTCTTCGACCGGCTGGACGCCCTGGAAACCTTTGCGCGGGAGCGGGACCGGTCACTGCTGGACGTCACGATCGGCGGGCTGGCCGCCCAGCCCGGGGTCGCCTCGGTCATCGCCGGCGCGACCAGCCCGGTCCAGGTGCGCGCCAATGCCGTGGCCGGTCAGTGGCAGCCCCGCGCGGACGACCTCGCGGTGCTCGACAAGATCGCCGTGACCCGCCGTCCCGCCGACTGACCGCGGGACCGACGGATCCACGATCCGGGACGTCCCGTCAGATCTCCGCCGGGGCGTCCCGCACCGCACCGGCAGAACGCCCGAACCGCCCGCCGAGGGCCAGTCGATGGTCAGCTCACCCAGCCGCCAGCGCCGCCGGTCGCCGCGGACCGGCCAGCCCTGGGCCCGCAGATCCGCCACGGCTGCGATCCACCGCTGGCGTGGGGAGAAGACGGCCCGCGGCGCGGCCCGCTCCCAGGCGCGGTCGAAGGCCGTGAACAGCCGGTGGACATCATGGCCGGGCACGTTGTGCTCGATGAGCGCCTTGGGGAGCCGCTCGGCGAGCTCGGACGGACGGGCGAGGCTCGCCAGATGCGCGGAGAGGGTCAGCGTGGGCCCGGCCGGGCCCCCCGCGCCGGACGGCAGCCAGGCCGGCGCCGCTCCCGGGGCCGGAAGACCGAACCAGCAGGCGCGCCGACCCGTCTCGTCGCAGGTTCCCTCGACGAGCATCCCGCCCGGGGCGAGCCGCGCCAGCATCGTCGCCCACGCGCCGGGGACCGCCCCCTCGGGATACTGCCGTAGCACGTTCAGGGCACGCACCAGCACCGGGCGCTCCCCTGGCGGCGGAAGCTCGAACCCGCCGCGGGTGAACCGCAGCCCGGGAGGTCTCGCGGCCGGTGCGGCCCGGGTGACCCGGTCCTGGTCGAGCTCCAGGCCGACGACGCGCACGCCCGGACGCACCGTTCGCAGCCGCTCGTAGAGCTCCACCGTGGTCACCGGAGACGCGCCGAAGCCGAGATCGACGACCAGGGGATCCGCCGCCCCACGCAGCAGCGCGGCGGCCGCGTCGAGCGTCCAGCGATCGATCCGTCGCAACCGGTTCGGCGCGGTGGTACCCCGGGTGGGCATCCCGAGGGCACGCGCCCGTCCGGCCGCGAGCCGCGGCTCCCGACGGGAGGAGTTCGTCACGGATCCACCCTGGCAGACCGGCAGACCGGCGGACCAGAGACCGGCCGGTAGCCCGAAGGGGGGAGACCAACAGTTGACCCGACAACCGGCCGGGTAGAACGGTTGGAGACGTGTTCGTCCACAGCAGGGTTGGTCGTATCGGGCAGGCGCCGGTGGCGTGCGGATGCGGAGGTGCTCGATGCGTCTGATCAGAAGCGGCGCCGCCCAGGTCCGCGATGAGTCCGAACGGCGCGGGCGGCCCAGCCGGGTCGCGATGCTGTCCATGCACACCTCACCGATGGAACAGCCGGGAACGGGCGATGCCGGGGGGCTCAACGTCTACGTCGTCGAGCTGTCTCGGCAGCTCGCGGCGCTGGGGGTGGAGGTCGAGGTGTTCACCCGCGCGGTGAGCAGCAAGCTGCCGACCTCGGCCGAGTTGTTGCCGGGTGTGACGGTCCGCCACGTTGACGCCGGCCCGTTCGAGGAGATCCACCGGGAGGATCTTCCCGCCTGGCTGTGTGCGTTCACCGCGGCTCTGCTGCGCGCCGAGGCCGGGCACGAACCAGGGTGGTTCGATGTGATCCACTCGCACTACTGGCTGTCGGGCCAGGTCGGTCTCGCGGTGGCACAACGATGGGGTGTCCCCCTCGTGCACACCTCCCATACGCTGGCGAAGATCAAGAACGGCGCGCTGGCCGCCGGAGACCGCCCGGAGCCGCCTGGCCGGCTACTCGGCGAACAGGAGGTCATCGGGGGGGCCACCCGGCTGCTCGCCTCCACGCCGGACGAGTACCGGCACCTGATCGATCTGTACGACGCGGCGTCGGACCGGGTCGACGTCGTCGCGCCCGGCGTCGACCTGGAGGTCTTCCGGCCAGGTGACATGGCGCAGTCCCGGGCCCGCGTCGGCGTGGATCCCGCCGACGACCTGCTGTTGTTCGTCGGTCGGATCCAAGCGCTCAAGGCGCCTGATCTGCTGCTGCACGCCGCCGCGGAACTACTGCGGCGCGATCCCGCCCGCCGCTCGCGGCTCACCGTCGCCGTGGTCGGCGGCCCCAGCGGATCCGGTCTGGAACAACCCGACGCCCTGGTCAAACTCGCGGCGTATCTCGGGATCTCCGATCGCGTCCGCTTCCAACCGCCGGCCCCGCAGCAGGAGCTCGTCCACTGGTACCGCGCGGCCACCGCCGTCGTCGTCCCCAGTCACAGCGAGAGCTTCGGCCTCGTCGCGCTCGAGGCCCAGGCCTGCGGCACCCCGGTGGTCGCCGCGGCGGTCGGGGGCCTGCGCACCGCGGTCGCCGACGGTGTCTCCGGGCTGCTCGTCGCCGGTCGGACCCCCGCCGTCTATGCCGACGCGCTGGACCGGCTGCTGCGCCAACCACGATGGCGGGCCCGGCTCTCCGCCGGAGCGGTGGCCTGGGCCGGTGGGTTCGGCTGGTCGGCCACGGCCCATGGCGTGCTGCGCAGTTACCGGCACGCGCTGAGCCCCACCGCCGTCGCCGTCTGAGAGAGGATCTCCGCCGGAACCAGCATCGTCTACCAGCTACTGGGGAGGCCCCAGCCATGACGGCGCCCATCGACGCAGCGGAACGCAACCGGCTCGACGTGGTGATCGATGACACGCTCAAGGATCTCGGTCTCGCCTACGACCATGTCGACACCGGCTCGTTCCTCGTCACGCTGGAGGGCGAGCACAAGCTGCGCACGATGACGTGGCTCGTCGTGCAGGACCACACCCTGCTCGTCGAGGCGTTTTTTATGCGCGCCCCGGCGGAGAACGCGGCGGGCACCTACGGATTCCTGCTCGGCCGCAACGCGAAGACCTACGGGGTGCACTTCTCCATCGACCGGGTCGGTGACATCTTCCTCACCGGGCAGGTCCCGCTGCTGGCGGTCACCACGGAGGAGATCGACCGCATCCTTGGCTGCGTCGGCTCCTACGCCGACGAGAACTTCGACCCGGCGATAGCGCTGGGATTCGCCTCCGCCATCGAGCGGGAGAAGGCGTGGCGGGCCAAGCTGGCCGCCGACGCCGGCTCGGCCACGAAGCCGGGATGAGACCCGGTCCCGAGGAGGACGCGGTACTTCCCGGCGATTCACGCGTCCCCGTTGTACCCAGGCCGTTGCGTCCAGGCCGTTGCGTCCAGGCCGGGCGCTCCTCAGTAGACGAGGGCCTGCACGCCGTCCGCGAGAACCTCGTCGACGAACGCGGCGGCACCGGCGATGCGGACGCCGGGCAGGACGTCGTCCGGGCCGATGGAGCGCCGGGCCGCACACTGGGTGCACAGGGTGACGCGACCCCCGGCGAGGACGGCGGCGAGCAGATCGGGCAACGGCGCCGCCTCCGGCAGGCTGAACTCCTCCGCCCGGCCGGGCAGCGCGAACCAGGCGGACTCCCCGGTAAGCCAGAGCGAGACGTCCGTACCGGCGGCGACGGCGACGGCCGCGACCGTGAACGCCTGGGAACACCGTTCCGGCGCATCCGTCCCGGCGGTGACCTTGACGACGAGCGGGCGGGCCATCCTGCCAGTCTGCCAAATCGCACCCATCCCGTGCGTCCCGCCGAGGAACGAGTCCGACGACCCGTGCTTCCGCTTGGCCAGCGGTCCGCCGCTCCCATCCGTCCTGCCTGCCCGTGGCTATGGAATTGTAATGAAATAAAAAATGCATGTTCGGGAGCATCTTGGCAGGTAGGCGCACGGGGCCGGCTGGGTAGACGCCGTATTCATGATCATGCGTCTCATTGGCGCCGGGCATACCCCCAGCAGGCCGGGCAGCGGGGCTGGACTGCTGGGCGGGCCGGCACCGACGAGGATCGGAGCGCCTTCGCCTGCCACGTGGCGGGACTGTGGAGCATGCGAGCGGCGCAGCCGGACAGCCTTGCCGCTCGGAACCGAGCCGCCCTGGCGCGCAGCTATACCGCGTGGCACCTGAGGTGACCAGGACCGGTACGGCCACGAGGAGTCCCGTGATCTCGTCGTCTAGGCTACAGACGTGCTGCACTACTTCTTCACCGGGCTTCTGGTGGCGATGTCCGTCCTGATCGCCTGGTTCTCCGGTTACGTGGTCTACAAGCTGTACGAGGGTCAGCGTTGAGCGCCGGGAAGCGGTCCGCGGCCGGATCGGCGCGGTCCGACACGGCGACGAGCACCGTTGATCTGCACGCCAGCCTGCTACCACTGGCCTTCCTCGTCGGGACCTGGCGGGGCGAGGGGGTCGGCGGCTACGAGGGCCTGGACGGATTCCACTACGGCCAGGAGATCACCTTCGCCGCGGACGGCCGCCCGGCGCTGGGATACGTGTCGCACACCTGGTGGGCGGACGAGCCCCGGGACGGCCGCGAGCCCGGCAGCCCGCTGGCGACCGAGACCGGGTTCTGGCGGGTCCAGCCCGGAGAGGACGGAAAGCCGGTCGTCGAGGTGATGCTGGCCCACCCGTTCGGCATCGCCGAGATCTACGTCGGCACGGTGACCGGCACCCGTATCGATCTCGATCACAACGTCCTGATCCGCACCGCCACCGCCCGTGACGTCACCCGGTCGGTGCGCCTCTACGGCCTGGTCGAGGGCGGCGATCTCGCCTACGCGATCGACATGGAGGCCGAGGGCAAGCCGATGCAGTCACACCTGTCCGCCCGCCTGCACCGCGTGTCCGACTGAGCCGACTCCGCGGGGGCATCTCCAGCTGCCCGTCCACCAAGAGGTGCCCGTCCACCAAGAGTCACACTTTATTCACGGTATGACGGAGCCTTTGCGGAAGACATCGCACGCGCAACGACAGACCACGAACGGAACACGCGAAAACCTGTTCGGGCCTTCCCGGGATGCGCTTTCATGATCACATGATGGCAGAGTCCGACGTACTCTTCGCGGTCGTCCTTTTCGCCGCCGCCGGCCAGCGTGCGGTCGACCGGATCATCGCGCCGTTCCCAGATCGGGGCTCCGCAGTGGCGTTTGCCCGCGACAACGGTCTGCACTGTTTCTCGATCGGCCCGATGGCCTTCGCCGTACCGACCACGGTTCCGCCACCGGCGAGCACCGTTTCGGCCGTCGTGTCACCGGCGGGAAACAACCGCGGTGGCCAGGTCCGGGCATGAGCACGGGGGCAACGTGAGCACGGGGACAGCGGGAGAAACCCGCTGTCCCCGCCCGGCGAAGGAACGCGACGTCAGGCCGCGACCTCGACCTGGGTGTCGACCGGCTCACCCTGACGGGCGACGACCTTGCGCTCGCCGGTCGCGCCGGGGACAAGAGCCCGGACGGTCCACTGCCCCGGCCGCGCGAAGAAACGAAACTGACCCGTCGCGGACAACGGAACCTCGGCGGTAAAATCGCCGCCTTCGTCCAGCAGGCGGGCATAACCGGTCGAAACCGGCTCCCCGCCCTGCACCACGACCCCCTGGATCACGGTTTCCTTGGCCACGTCAATTCCCTCCACAGATGGTCCACCGCTGATGGCGCCGCACATGGCTCACGCGCCCTTCTCGATCGGCACGCCGACGAGCGAGCCGTACTCGGTCCACGAACCGTCGTAGTTTTTCACGTTCGGCAGGTCGAGCAACTCGTGCAGCGCGAACCAGGTGTGCGCCGAACGCTCGCCGATACGGCAGTAGGCGATGATGTCCCTGGACAGGTCGACCCCGGCCTCGGTGTAGAGGCCGGTCAGCTCGTCATTGCTCTTGAACGTGCCGTCCTCGTTCGCGGTCTTCGCCCACGGAATGTTCTTCGCCGTGGGGATGTGCCCGGCCCGCTGGGACTGCTCCTGCGGCAGGTGCGCGGGAGCGAGCAGCCTGCCGGAGAACTCGTCGGGCGACCGGACGTCCACCAGGGCCTTCTCGCCGATCGCGGAGATGACCTCCTCACGGAAGGCCCGGATGTCGGTGCGCGGCTCCGGGGCGGTGTAGCTGGTGGGCTGACGCGGGGTGACCTCGGTGGTCAGCTCACGGCTGTCGAGCTCCCACTTCTTGCGACCACCGTCGAGCAGGCGGACGTCGGCGTGGCCGTAGAGGCTGAAGTACCAGTATGCGTATGCGGCGAACCAGTTGTTGTTCCCGCCGTAGAGCACGACGATGTCGTCGTTCGAGATCCCCTTCTCGGAGAGAAGCTTCTCGAACTGCTCCCTGTTGATGAAGTCACGAATGACCGGGTCCTGAAGTTCGGACTTCCAGTCGAGACGCACCGCCCCCGGGATGTGCCCCTTGTCGTACGCGGAGACGTCCTCGTCGACCTCGACCAGGACGACCTTCGGGTCGTTACGGTTCGCTTCGACCCACGAGGCGTCGACCAGCGCCTTCTCACGACTCATGTGCGTGCTCCTTTCACGGCTATCGATTGGAGAAAAAGATACAGCTGGCACCCGAGACAGAACTCGAACGCCGCATTGAGGAGGGCCGCCACGAAGGCCAGGGCCACCGCGACGTAACCGAGTGCCGGCATCCCCACGAAGAATCCCACGAGACCCACGACACCGAAGATCGCGCCGACCAGCTGGGCGAACCGGGGCGGCGCGGCGTCCTCGGTGGCGGCCGGCGGCCCCAGCCTCGGCCGGATCAGGGAACGGAACACCAGCCCGTAGGGCGCGTGCCGGACCCCGGCCACCGCCCCCACCCCGAACACCACGGTCTGCGCGAGCAGCAACCAGCGGCTGCCGGCGAGCAGTATCACGGCGAGCATGATCGTGGTGACGGCAGCGGCGAACCGCATCCCGCGAGGATCTACCACGAGGGCCTTCTCCTGACTTCCGGCTTGGACTACCCGCTCGGACGTGGCGATGCACCGGGGCCAGCCGATCACGGCTGAGGAACATCAACCCACGATCAGGAAAGACAACACAGACAGCTGTGTACGCGGCACAGATCGACCGCGCGGCGCTTCACAAGCTGTATCTGGGGCATGGTTCGTGTCACGGTAGCAGTGAACGTCACGTCTGTGTTAACCCGCCGACGATGAATCCGAAGGATCACCATCTGCCCGATTGATCCCATCGGAAACGATCTCTTCGAGAGTGGCGAACACCGCCGCACGCGTCGGCGGGGCACCGCTCGCGCGCCGCACCTCCCTGCCATGACCGTCAACGATCAGTACCGTCGGAGTCCGCCTGATCCCCAGCCGACGGACGAGGTCGAGATGCGCCTCCGCATCAACCTCGACGTGGCGTACCCCGGGCACGACCTCGGCAACCCCTGCCAGCACCCGACGGGTGGACCGGCAGGGAGCGCAGAACGCCGTGGAGAACTGCAGCAGCGTCGCCCGCTCCCCCATCGTCTCGCCCAGCGACGCGAACTCGGCCCGCAGCCCGCCGTCTACCGGCCGGAACCGTCCGTCCCGGGCCCGCATGAGCACCCCCAGTCCGAGAGCAACCACGGTCGCCACCGACAACACCCACATTCCGGTCACGGCTTCTACAGCATCCGACAGGCCCCGGCTCTTCCCGTCCAGGCCCCGCCGCGGCCCGACGATCGACTCACGCGGGCAGATGCCGGCCGACGAAATACACCAGTGGCGCCGCGGAGGCCAGCGGCAGGATGGCGGTGAGCAGGACGTCCGCGACCAGCGCCGAGGTGGCGACCGGGCCGACCCGCGGCTCGGCGTCCCGGGCCCGCGCCAGCAGCAAATCGATGACGGCGGCCACGGCCGCTCCCGCCACGGCGATCGCGACGGCGGCCCCCACCGCCAGACGATCGGGGTCGAGGGCACCGAAGCCGGCCCCCAGCGCCGCGCCGACCAGAACGCCGACCGCCCCGGCCAGCACCACCGGAACGCCCGCCCATCCCACCAGCCGGCCCGCCACGACCGTGCCACCCGCGCCGAGGAGGCCGGCGATGACCAGCAGATCGGCCGGATGGTGCGCGCCGGACCCGGAACGCAGCGCAAGGTAACCGGCGAAAAGCGCACAGAAAATGATTCCACTCAGCGCCGCGGCGAGATCCGCACCGACCCGCACGGCAGGACCGGGCGGCGGACTCGAACCGTTGGCAGACACCGGGCTCGAACCACTGGCAGACACCGAGCCTGCCCCGGAGACGGGAGCTGACCGGCGTCGGGCGAGCTGGTAGAGGATCACAACCGCCACGGCGATCCCGACGACGCCGGCCAACGATCCGTAGCTGGGCCGGTCCGAGGCCAACAGGACCACGTCACCGAGGACACCCCAGGCCGCCACGAGCAGGGTGGTACCGGTCGACGCCCGGAGCATCCGGACCCAGGCCCAGGCAAACGCGATCTGTTCGACGATGAGGACCGCCGCGAGGGCTTCCGTGCCGAGGGCTGCGGCCGCCATCACCAGGCCGGTAGCCACCAGGGCCGCCAACGGCAAAGCACCCGGCGCCCATCGGGCTGCGGGGATGGAGGCAGCCTCGTCCGGGACGAGGACGCCATGGGGCGTGCCGGGATCGCCTGCGCTCACCGGGCCATGCTGTCATGTCCGGCTCGGGCGGCTCACGTCGCGCCGTCCCAGCCGGGCGCGACCCCGGGTCGGGCTGCGAGGACCTCCGCGTCGACGGTCTCCCCAGCGGCGATGGCCTCCGGACCGACGATCTCCGGACCGACGACGAACAGCGTCATCCCCCGGCGAAGGGTGGGAGGGCCTCGACTACGCAACCGTCACGCAGGATGACCCCCGCCGGATCCCGCCGGCCCACGGGCTGGTCGTCGACGAGGTAGGAGCACCGTCGCAGCAGCGCAGGCAGGGTCCCGCCGTGGCGGGCCGCGACGACATCGAGCAGAGCGGCCAGCGTATCCGCGCCGATCTCCTCCTGGGACACCCCCGCGGCGTCCCTGGCGGCGGCCCAGTAGCGGACGGTCACCCGCGCGATCGACGCGGGCCGGCCCGCCCCTGCGGTCTCGTCCGTCACCGTCCTTCCGGCCCTTCGTCCGTCCTCGCGGCGGCGGTCCTCGCCGTCCTCGCCGCGGCCAACGCGCGCGGATGTCCCAGCGTGAAATACCCGTCACGACAGCCGTGGACGATGAGCGGCGAGGTCGGTGCGACCGAACCAACTATCTTCACCGGAGGAGCTGGAATTGGTACGAACGCGTGGGGGCCGATACGCACCCGTAACAGACGCCGTGCCACCATCCGGCCGGTGGGCCGCTCTGCCAGCCGATGGATCCGGCGCATCCGAGCGGTGTCCCGCACGAACCACCGGCTGGTCGCGCTCGCATTGGCTACCGCCTCCGGGGGATGCCGACGGCGATGGCTGTGGGCGGGCTCCCCCACCTGGATCAGCACGCCGTGCCGCGGCACGGCGGCACCGCCCACCGACCATCCCGTGAGGCAGACCCGCTGGTAGCCGAGTCGACGGGCCGCGCCGGCAGCCACGCCGACGGCCGCACCGACATCCAGCACCTCGGGGTCACCGAAAGTGCACAGTCTGGTGGATCGGTCGTACGCTTGCAGATCCATGACCTGGACATCGGGATGTGGACGTAATCCGACCATCACTGTTTGCAGCGCCAGGCGTGACGTCGAACAGGAGAAGCCATGGGTGACCACTACAGCCAGATTGCGTGACGCACCGGGCACCCAACCACTCCAGTGATCATGACTCGTGGTCGGGATCTCACCATCCGCCGTAGGTAGTGGCCCGTAGACGGTAGGAGCCGAGTAGGACACTCCGCTATCCTCCCCACATACCGGCCTTCGTTTCATGCCCATGACGGTCGTGAGACGCCCAGCGCCGGGCATCGAGTTACTCACCGGGTCGACGCTGCCCCACCACACACCACCTGGAGGAGTCGTCTTGAGCGTCGTCCTTTTGCTCACCAACGCCCCCGGTCCGTCCGCCGAGTCGTTTCCGTCGCTTGGGCTTCTCACCCACACCGTACGGGTCGCCCCGCTCGAGGCGAGCGCGCTGCTGGACGCCCCGCCGGTGGATGTGATCGTGGTGGATGGCCGCCGGGAGCTTGTGATCGCCCGCGGCCTGTGCCGGCTACTACGCACCACCGGGCTCACCACGCCGCTGCTGGCGCTGGTGACCGAGGGTGGGCTGGCGGCGGTGTCCGCGGACTGGGGGGTTGACGACGTCGTCCTCGATTCCGCGGGTCCCGCCGAGGTCGAGGCCCGGTTGCGGCTGGCCATCGGTCGAGTCGCCGCCGCCGGCGGCACGGCCGAAGCCGGTGTCATCCGGTCCGGCGACCTGTCGGTCGACGAGACCACCTACTCGGCCAAGTTGCGGGGCCGGCCGCTTGAGCTCACCTTCAAGGAGTTCGAGCTGCTGAAGTACCTCGCGCAACACCCGGGCCGGGTCTTCACCCGCGCCCAGCTGTTGCAGGAGGTCTGGGGTTACGACTACTACGGCGGCACCCGCACGGTGGACGTCCACGTCCGGCGGCTGCGAGCGAAGCTCGGCCCCGAGCACGAAGCGATGATCGGTACTGTTCGGCACGTCGGGTACAAGTTCGTCGCGCCGCCCATCGCGCCGCTACCGGAGAACACCCCCGGGGAGATCGGCCGTGACGAGTCCCGGACCCCCGAGCGGGTCTGACGTCACCGCGGACACCCGTCCGCCGCGTGGCATCCCGGCATCCCGGCACCCCGGGCACCGCCAGTAGGACGGCATCGCCGGCGCGAGGCCCAGATCCTGGCTCCTGGAGCCAGGATCTGGGCCTCGCGATCTGGGCCTCGCGATCTGGGCCTCGCGATCTGGGCCTCGCGACCGGGGCCTCCCGACCGCACCGTCGAGGGCCGCCCAGCGTCATACGGTCGTCCGGTGACCTCGCTGAGCTGGCAGCAGACCCTGAGCGCCATGGACGTGGACGACATCGTGAGCCTCCTCGCCGCCGCGGAGCGGGCGGACGGCACCGGGCCGGTGTCCGAGGACGTCCGGCTGGCCCTCCGGCCCGGACTGCGGATCGGCGCCGGCCGGCACCTGCTGGCCGTGTCGGCCGCCGCGGACACGAGCGCCCCGAATGTCCCGGACACCCCTGGTGACCAGAACGCCGCGGACACGTCGACCATGCCGGGCCGCGTCCCCGCCGGGCAGATCATCGGCTACGCCCATCTGGGCGGCGTGGCCCAGGCACGGCAGGCCGAGGTGGTCGTCCATCCCGACCACCGCGGACGTGGCGTCGGCACGGCCCTGGTCGGCGGACTGACCGAGGCCCTCGCGGCGCCGTCGTCCCGCCTCGACATCTGGGCCCACGGCGACCTGCCGGCCGCCGCGGCACTGGCTACCCGGCTCACGTTCACTCGCACGAGGGTGCTGCTCCAGCTTCGGCGACCGCTGGCGGCCGGGACGCCCCTGCCGGACCCCCGGCTGCCGGCCGGTGTGACGGTCCGCACCTTCGTCCCCGATCAGGACGACCGGGCCTGGCTGGCCGTCAACGCGGCCGCCTTCGCTGATCATCCGGAGCAGGGCCGGTGGACCCTGGACGATCTGGCCCGGCGCCGGGCCGAGCCGTGGTTCGACCCGCGTGGCTTCTTCCTCGCCGAGCACGACGGCGCACTCGTCGGCTTCCACTGGACGAAGGTGCACGAGACCGACCAGACGCCGCCACGGAACGCGCAGCCGGGGCCCATCGGCGAGGTCTACGTGGTGGGCGTGCTCCCGGGCGCGGGCGGCGCGGGACTCGGCCGGGCACTCACCCTGATCGGCCTGCGGCATCTGCAGGCCGAGGGGCTCGACTCGGTCCTGCTGTACGTGGACGAGGACAATGTCCGCGCCGTGCGGATGTACACCGGACTCGGCTTCATCACCTACGTCCGCGACGTCTCCTACCACTGGGAGAGGCCGTCCACGGGTTGATCCGGCCTGGGCCGGAAGGCCCCCGTGGCTCAGGCGCCCTGACGGGTCGCCAGGCCGCGCGCGGGGGCGGAGTCGCCGTGATCGACGTCTATCACGGCACTCAGGTTCGTGACATGCAGCAGGCGGTAGGCGTCCTCGTTGAGGTTACGCAGCACGAGACGGCCACCGGCCGACCGCTGACGCTGGTGGGCGAACAGGATGACCGCCAACCCCTGCGAGTCGAGGAAGCTCACCTGCTCCAGATCCACGATGATCTCTTTTACTCCGGCGACCCGTGCGTCGAGCAGTGCCTCGCGCAGGGGATCCAGGGACGAATAGTCGATGTCGCCGGCCGGATGCACGACGATGGCATCACGGTCGGTCACCTCAACCCGCACGCTTGGCTCCATGGCTCCGCTTGCGACCGGACGGCGTGAGCGCCACGAGAAGCCGGCCGGGCTGCCTCCCGTGTCGCGCCGCGCCTTTGGGCAAGCGCGACCATGGCCCCGTACCCCGACCGAGGTGCTTCCACACGCGGCCGACCCTCGCCAGGGGCGACTTCTCATCGCGCGTCCGTCAGCACGCTTGTCCGCGCCCCGCCCGTCGTCATCCGCCCGTCGTCATCCGCCCGTCCGTCCCGCATGCTCCCCGCCGCGCGGGATGGGATGACGGGCTGCCCGATGAGAGCGTCTACGCATGGACATCGACCCGCCCCGGACCCCGGATGACACTCCCCCGGACGTCATCACCTTCATCGGCCGGATCGACGGCACGGTCATCACCGTGGGAACGCAGCCCAGCGTCCCGCGGAGAACCCCGGTCGTCGTTCTCCGCACCCAGTCGGCCCTGCTCGACGTTCTCTGCGTCGCGCATCTCGTGCCGGACGAGGCGCACCGGCTCGCCGCCCTGTTGTCCAGCGCCGCGCTCTCCAGCGTGGGGCGCTCCGCGTCCCGGCTCTCCGGCGCTGCACCGCCGCCTGCCGACCTCGCCTGCGGGGTCCGCTCGCGGCACATCATCTCCGCTGGGGAAGGATCGAGCGCCGCGGAGCTCCGTCACGCGCTGGCTCTGCTACCGGCGGGGGCACGGCTCGTCGATTTCGTCTCCGACACCGACGTCGCCCTCATCTTCAGCGTCGACGATCCACCCTGGCCGACAATCAATCTGGGCGGGGGGCCGTCCGGGTGACCGAAGGTCCGAGGCCTGACCATGCGCCGCTTTGATCATCGAAAGGACGGCCAGAGCCGTGAGGGCAGCGGGCTGATCCTACAGGCACCCAGCAGGGGCAGACACCCGACAGGCCACGCCGCCGTCCCGGCCAGGTCCGGAATCCCACGAGGAGGAGCACTAGCTTCACCGAGAGTGATTGATCGTACAAGTCTGTTCGCATCCCCGGCCCAGGACAGCCCGACGACGCCGGTAGCGACACCGATGACGCTCGCCCGCGCCGCCACCGGACTGCGCCCAGTAATCAACGCTACCGGCGTCCTGCTCCACGGAGGGCTCGGCCGAGCTCCCCTGTCCGCGGCCGCCCGCGCGGCCCTCGACCTGGCAGCCGGCACGACCGACCTCGAGCTCGACCTCGGGACCGGACGGCGAGGACGACGAGGACGTACCGCCCTGGCCGCGTTGGCAGCCGCGGTGCCCGCGGCGGCGGGCGTGCACATCGTCAACAACAACGCGGCAGGGCTGATCCTCGCGGTGACGGCGCTGGCCGGGCGGCGGGAGATCGTGGTGAGCCGCGGGGAGCTGGTGGAGACGGCGGACGGGTTCCGGCTGCCCGAACTGCTGGTCTGCACCGGGGCTCGACTGCGGGAGGTCGGCACCACCAACCGCACGACGCTCGGGGACTACGCCGACGCGATCGGGCCGGAGACCGGGCTCGTGCTGCACGTGCATCCGTCCAGCTATCAGGTGGTGGGGCTGACTGACACCCCTGCGATCAACGATCTTGCCGCGCTCTGCGCCGATTTCGAGATCCCCCTCGTCGGTGACTGCGGCTCCGGGCTGCTACGCCCCGAGCCGCTCCTCGCCGATGAACCCGACGTCACGACCTGGCTCGGCTTCGGCGTCAACGTGGTCACGACCAGCGCGGACAAGCTGCTCGGCGGGCCTCAGTGCGGCCTGCTGCTGGGACGTGCCGACCTGATCGACCGGATACGTCGGCATCCGATGGCCCGGGCAATGCGGGTCGGAAAGCTCACGCTCGCCGCGCTGGAAGCCACCCTCAGCCATCCCGACTCCCCGGTCAGGCAGGCGTTGCATGCCCGACCGGAACGGCTGACGACGCGGGCCGAGACGCTCGCCGCGTGGCTACGGCGTTCGGGCATCGCAGCCTCGGCTGTGGCGAGTCGTGCGGTCGTCGACGGTGGCGGGGGTGGATCGTCGCCGCTGCCGAACGACGCCGCATTCCGTCGATCGGGCGGCCACCGGCGCGAGGGCGCACGAGACGAAGACGGCATGGCCCCGGCGGGCCCGGAGAGTGGTCTGACGATCAGAGGGTTCGGCGGCTTCGGCCCGGAGCTGCCAAGCGCCGCGGTGGCCCTGGACGCAGTCATCGCCGCCCCCCTGCGCCAGGGCGAGCCGTCCGTGCTGGGCCGGGTGGAGCAGGGATGCTGCCTGCTCGATCTGCGGACCGTTCCGGTGGAACTCGATCCCGTCCTCGCCGCCGCCGTGCTGGCTGCCGCGACCGAAGCCGGCGCGACCACGATCACCGACGCCCCGACCGAGCCGCACATCGCCGAGGATGCCGACGTCATGACGATCGAATCCATGGCCATCCCGCGCGCCACCGTGCCCGGCCGGCGGGCGCCGTGAGCCTCGGCCGCCCCTACGACTCCCCGACGGTCGCCGTCGCGGTGAGACGGCTGGGCTCGGTCGCCGCCGCGCTGACCCTGCTCTGCTACGGGCTCGTCCACCTGCTCGTCTGGCCCGGCGCACCCGCGGGGAGCCCGGATGAACGGTACCGGTGGAACGGGGAGTCCACGCTGCTCGACTCGTTCACGATCGGTGGACGGCCGATCCAGACCTCCACCTAACGCTAAAAAAACGGAGAAATAAGCGATTCACGGTTCGCTCGGCGACGGCGGGGACCCACATCGCTTCTTCGCACGTGGCGGGCCCGCCGACGGGCCCAGACATCGGGGCATTATAGTGCAAATGTTCCAAATCCAGCATATAACTCAAACTTCCGATTCGGGAATCTTGATTACCCATCGGCATCGATATACCGCTTACTGGGACCAGGGGGCGTAGAGGTGGTTCAGTACGTCGTTGTGTACTGGTTGTGCTGATTGTGATCCTTTAAGGAGTGCAGCGGATGCAGTCGGCCACCTCGGATAGCGGCGTCCAAGGAGTCACGCAATGAGCGGGTACGACTATTCGGTTGCCATCCTCGGTAGCGGCATCGCCGGCTCGACGCTGGCCAATATCCTCGCCCGACACGGTCACCGCGTGGTTCTGATTGACAGTGGCACGCATCCACGTTTCGCGCTCGGGGAGTCGACCATCGGTGAGACGACCTATCTGCTGAAGTTGCTCGCCCAGCGGTTCGACGTCCCCGAGCTCGGCCATGTGAGCAGCTTCGAGGGCGTCCGCTCCCACGTCACCTCGGCCTGCGGAGTGAAGCGCAACTTCGGATTCGTCTACCACCACGAGGGTGCGCTCCAGAACCCCGAAGAGGTCACTCAGTGCAGCGTCTCGGAGTTTCCGAACGGCCCGGAAATGCACATGCACCGCCAGGACATCGATGCTTACCTCTTCTATACGGCCGTCCGTTACGGAGCCGAACCACGGCAACGCACGATGGTGGAAAAAGTCGACTTCGCCGACGACGCCGCGACGCTGACGACAGGGGCCGGCGAACGGATCCGCGTTCGCTACGTCGTCGACACCTCAGGACGCAATTCCGTGTTGGCGAACCAGTTCGCCCTGCGAGAGGATCCCTGCCGGTTCCGGACGAACTCCCGCACCCTGTTCACCCACATGGTGGGGGTCACCCCCTTCGACGAGGTGACCCTCCCGAGCGGGCAGCCGTCGCTGTGGCACCAAGGCACCCTGCACCATCTGTTCGACGGCGGGTGGCTGTGGGTGATCCCGTTCGACAATCACCAGCGGGCCACCAACCCACTGTGCAGCGTCGGGCTCAACCTCGACTCGCGACGCTTCCCCAGGGATCCCTCGGTACCCGCCGAGCAGGAATGGAACGCTTATCTTGAGCGGTTCCCCAGTATCGCGCGCCAGTTCGCCGGTGCCCGGCCCGCCTGGGACTGGATCTCCACCGGTCGCACCCAGTACTCCAGCTCGCGGACGGTCGGTGACCGCTGGGCGATGATGTCCCACGCAGCCGGGGCGATCGACGCGCTGTTCTCCCGTGGCATGGCCAACACCATGCAGGTCATCTACGCCCTCGCACCAACCCTGATAGAGGCCCTCGCCGACGACGACTTCTCGGCGGAACGCTTCGGCCACATCGACACGCTCAACCAGACGATCCTGGACGTCAATGACAAGCTCGTACACGGCTCCTACGTCTCGTTCCGCGACTTCGACCTGTGGCGGGCGTGGTCGAAGGTGTGGTTCCTGGGCTGGAACATGGGCATCTCCCGGATCGTCGGAACCTACTTCGGCTATCTGGAAAAGGGCGATCCGGCGCTGTTCGACCGCCTGCTCGACGCGCCACATCTGGGCACTTTCTGCCCCGATCTGCCGGAGTTCCAGCCCTTCTTCGACTCGCTCAGCGCCGTGATGGACGAGGTCGAGGCCGGCCGGCTGGCCCCGGCCGCCGCCGTCGAACGGCTCGCCACTCTGCTGGGCGGCGCCGACTTCCTCCCCGCTCCGCTCCGGCTGGGCGATGTGCTGCGCCGCTGGCACGACGGCTCCTTCGAAGCCCAGCGCCGCATGTACGAGTGGGGGCGCACGAGTTCCCCCGAGCCGCTCCGCCGCTGGTACGAGTACGACCTCGACGACCTGCTCACCCGCACGGGTGGGGTGCCCACTCCGGCAACCCTCTAAAGGTCGGGCCGCTGAGGGTCGGGGCGCTGAGGGTCGGGCCGCTGAGGGTCGGGGCCATCCCGCCTCCATCCGCGACGGGATCGTCCTGATCGACGGCACCCGCGGAACGGCGAGAACAGCCCGCAGAACGGCGAGAGCAGGGAGGACGGAGGACGGCGATACGATCGGCGCCCTCGCCCTCTGCCTGGGCCAGGGGCATGGAGGGAGCCGCGGTGATGGAGACAATCATCCAGAATCGGGAGGACTGGATCCGGACGACGCCGGATCCGGCGTCGTCGTCCGTCCGCACCACGCCCCATTCACCGGCCTGCGCCCTGCTGGCGGCACGGGTCATCGAGGAGATGCTGGGCGAGCTGACGTTCCACCATCTCGGCATCCTCGTCGCGGACCTCGACGCTGCCCGGGAACGGTATGCCGTCTCCCTCGGGGTCGATGCGTGGGAGTCGCGGGTCGTCTCCGGCCCCGCCGTCTGGCACGATCGACCGATCATGATCGAGGACGTCCGGATCGCGTTCGGCCGCTTCGGCAGCAGCCTGGTCGAGCTGGTGGAACCCGGCGACCGGCCATGGACAGGGCGGGAAATTCTCGACCAACGCGGCGAGGGGTTGTTCTCCATCGGCTACGAGGTCGACGACCTGCCGGCGTGCCTGCACCGGGCGGTCGCCGCGGGATGCCTGGTCGAGCAACTCCGGCCGGACGCTCGGAACCCGCGACGGGCCTATCTCGACGCGGGTTCCGGACTACTGATCGAACTCGTCCCCGGGGGTGCCGGACAGGACTGCTGGTGATCATTGTCCGAAACCTGCCGTCCTCGCGGGCTTGTCCTGACGGCCATCCAAATGTCATCATCAATCGAGGCCGCCCGGCACCCCCCGAGCCGGGCGGCCTCCCTGCAGGTACGGGCCTCCCGATGTTCCGCGGGCGCCGCTATGTCGCCGTGCGCGTCTCCCCCGTCGCTAGCGGCCAGCGTAAGGCGAGAATCTCCAAACCGCCGGCGTCGAGAGATGAAGCATTGACAACACTCGTTGACAACACTCGTTGACAACACTCGTTGACAACACTCGTCACCCGTTCCTCGAACCAGAAAAGGCCGAGCCGTCAGGAGCCGTGAACGGCAACCCCGATGATCACGCCGATGAGCGTCGTCGCGATGGCGACGAAGGTTGCAATCTTCCCCCGTCCGCTGCCCTGGTTCGGCCTGGTCACCGGCCCCGACCGGCAAGATGCTCCGCGACAAAGCGTTCCATGCCGGCAACGAAGGCACGCGCGTCCTCGGCGGGCCAGTCGTCGAGCATGCGCTGGAAGACGTCGGCCAGCCGACGCCGAGAGCGATCGATGGCGGCCCGGCCCTCGTCGGTGAGCGTCAGGCGGACCGCGCGGGCGTCATCGGGATCGGCCGAACGGCGCAGCAACCCGAGCGCCTCGAGACGATCACTGTGCCGGCTCACCACCGAACGGTCGATGCCGATCTCCATGCTCAGCTTGCGCGCCGTGGTCGGGCCCGTACGGGCCAGACCGTTGAGCACGGGGTAGACAGCCTCGTCGAGTCCGACGTCCGCCGAGGAGAGCAACTCCCCGAACAGACGCGTCCGGTTCGGCCGGGTGAGGAGAAGTCCGAGCGCTGTCGCGAGCCTCGCGCCGTCGTCTGAACCCACCACACGACCCTACTCTGCGTGCACCATGCACCAATTCGTGCGGGGTGCGGATCCACGCGGGGGCACCGACCCACGCGGGGCGTCGGTGGCGCGCGGGAGCGACGAAGACGAACGGAAGGAGGAAGTGCGATGGCTCACACCCAACCCGGCGGAAGGGGGCGACTGCCGGGCACGGCAGAATTGCCGGGGCGGCCCCGTGCAGAACCACCGCAAGGCACCAGGCAGGTGCCAGCACGCGACCGCGGATCCGGAAGGCACACCGTGACGGGCATGCTCACAGCACAGCGGACGAGTCCGATCGAGCAGATCACCGCCGATCATCGACGGGTCTCGGTGGACCTCGGCTCACGCAGCTATCCGATCGATATCGGTCCCGGGGTCCGCCGAATCCTGCCCGACATCGTCGCGCGGATCGGCGCCCGGCGGGCCGTCATCGTCTCGGCGCGGCCGCAGGACGCGGTCCCCGACCCGGGCGTGCCGGTACTGCGGCTGGCCGCACGGGACGGCGAGGCGGACAAGAACCTGTCGAACGTCGAGGCGCTCTGCGGCCGGTTCGCGGCTTTCGGGCTGACCCGGTCGGACGTCGTCATCTCCTGCGGCGGGGGGACCACCACGGACGTCGTCGGGCTCGCCGCGGCGCTGTACCACCGCGGCGTGGCGGTGGTACACCTCCCGACATCCCTGCTCGCCCAAGTGGACGCGAGCGTCGGCGGGAAGACGGCGGTGAACCTGCCCGCCGGCAAGAACCTCCTCGGTGCCTACTGGCAACCCAGCGCCGTCCTCTGCGACACCGACCACCTGCGGACCCTGCCCCGGCGGGAGTGGATCAACGGCTACGGCGAGATCGCGCGGGCCCACTTCATCGGCACCGGGGACCTGCGCGGTCTGCCGGTGACGGAGCAGATCACCGCCAGCGTGGCGCTCAAGGCCGCCGTCGTCGCCCGGGACGAACGGGACTCAAGCCTGCGCCACATCCTCAACTACGGCCACACCCTGGGGCATGCCCTGGAGCGCGTCACCGACTTCGCGCTGCGCCACGGTGAGGCGGTGGCGATCGGCACCGTGTTCGCCGGCCGTCTCGCCGGGGAGCTCGGCCGGATCGGGGACGATCGGGTCCGCGAGCACCTGGACGTGGTCCGCGGCTACGGGCTGCCGACGGCCCTGCCCACCGAGGCGGACGCCGCCGAGCTCGTCGCCGTGATGCGTCTGGACAAGAAGTCGACGAACACCGGCCTCACCTTCGTGCTCGACGGTGCGGACGGCCCACAACTGGTGGGCGACATTCCGGAGAACCTGGTCATGAAGACGCTCGGCGACATGCCGCGCGGGCCGCTGGCCTGACGCCCGTGCCACCGGCCGCGTGTGCTATCACGGGCGCCACCCGCCTGTTCGCCGTCGTCGGGGATCCCGTCGAACAGGTACAGGCGCCGTCGTTGCTCAATCCGCTGTTCGACGAACTCGGGCTTGACGCCGTCCTCGTACCGGTGCACGCCCGGCCGGCGGACTTCCCCGCCGTGCTCGACGGACTCCGGCGCATCGAGAACCTGGACGGCATCCTGATCACGATTCCGCACAAGGCCGCCGCCTGCGCCCTTGCCGACGAACGCAGTCCGGCGGCCGCGATCAGCGGGAGCGCCAACGCACTGCGCCGCGGCCCGTCCGGGCGCTGGCAGGCCGACAACTTCGACGGAGCGGGATTCGTCCGGGGGCTGACGGCCGCCGGACGTCCGGTGGCCGGAACGCGGGTCTCGCTACTGGGCGCGGGCGGCGCCGGCAGCGCCATCGCGGCCGCGCTGCTCGACGCCGGCAGCACACGGCTGTCGATCTACGATCCGGATCGGGAGAAGCGCGACGGCCTGCTCGCCCGCCTCGACGAGCACTGGCCGGGCCGCGCCGTCGGCGTCGCGACACCCCTGCTGCACGATGTCGATCTCGCGGTGAACGCCACGCCGCTCGGCCTGCGTCCGAACGATCCGCTCCCCTTCCCGCCGGATGGGCTCGCGGCGGGCTGCGTCGTGGCGGACATCATCATGAAACCGCCCGACACCCGCCTACTGCGGGCCGCGGCCGCACTCGGCCTGCCGACCCATCCGGGCATCCACATGCTCGCCCACCAGATCGGCTTCTACCGCTCGTTCTTCGATCTCGTCCCGGCGGCACCCGCCTGACGACCTGCGAGGGCTCATGCGTGCACCATCCCCAACCGGCTGTCTGGGTATCGACGTGGGCGGCACCAAGGTCGCGCTGCGCATCGAGGCCGCACAGGCCGGGGCCGCACAGGCCGGGGCCGCACAGGCCGGGGCCGCACAGGCCGGGGCCGCACAGGCCGGGGCGAACCCGATGGGAGGCGACGAGCAGATCGGCCCGAGCAGGCCGAGCGGACCGGAGGGTCCCGTCAGGCCGGTGGAGACAACCTTCCAGTGGTCGCCGTCGGCGACCGCCACCCAGGACATCGACGATCTCGCCGCACACGTTGCCGCGCTGACCGCCCGATGGGGCGGTCGGGTTGACGCCGTCGGCGTGGCGATGCCCGCGACCATCGACGCCGCCGGCCGGGTCACAACATGGCCGGGCCGGCCGGCCTGGACCGGGCTCGACCTCGGCGCCGCGCTGCGGGATCTGCTGCCGGGCAGCACCGTGGTCTGCGGCGACGACGGCGATCTGGCCGCGCTCGCAGAGGCGGACGCGGCCGGCTGTGAGAACGTGGTCTACCTGGGAGTCGGGACGGGCGTCGGCGGCGGGATCGTGCTCGGCGGCCGGTCCTGCCCGGGGCCCGGTCGCGGCTCCAGCGAGATCGGACATCTGATCATCTCGTCCGACGGGCCCAGCTGCGACTGCGGCCGCCGCGGATGTGTGCAGGCAACCGCGTCCGGGCCGGCCACCCTGCGCCGGGCCACCCAGCGGCGTGGTGCGGAGGTGACCTTCGCCGAACTGCGCGCAGCCTGGCTCGCGGCCGACGCCTGGGCGGTGCGGACGGTGGGCGAGAGTGCCGCGGCGATCGCCACGGCCGTCGTCGGGCTGACCGAACTGCTGCATCCCGCAATGGCGGTGGTCGGCGGCGGGTTCGCGGCCGGCCTGCCTGGATTTCCGCGGGCGGTCGCCGAGCACGCCCAGACCCTTGCCCGCCCGGGACATCCGCCCGCGCCCGTCCGCCCAGCGTTGCTGGGCGGCCTGTCCTCCCTGTTCGGAGCGCTCCTGGCGGCTCAGTCGCCGGCGAGGATCGGCCGGCTGGCCTGAGCTGCGGGGACACCGGCGGTGCCGGCGGGTTCGACCGGGTGCGGCCGGAGAAGGGACAGCAACTCCGCGGGCCGGCGCAGCACCGCGTCCGGCCCGGCCGCGACCAGCTCGGCGCCGTCCGCCTCGCCCCACAGCGCGGCCACCGCCATCACGCCGGCCGCACGCGCGCTCTCCAGGTCGGCGACCGCGTCCCCGATCATCATCGCCTCATTCGGCGCCACGCCCAACAGCTCAAGTGCCCGGTTCACGATGTCCGGCGCCGGCTTGGGACGGGCGATCTCATCAGAGCCGATGACATAATCGAAGATCGGCAGAATGTCGAGCTCACCCAGCAGGTGCCGGGCCCGTGGACCCGCCTTGCCGGTGGCGACCGCGAGCCCGAGGCCGCGCTCGTGCAGGCTCCGCAGCAGCGCGGCGACCCCTTCGAAGAGCACCACCTGGTGGGCCAGCCGATAGCTCTCGCGGACGAACGGCTCCTCCATCTCCAGCGGCAAATTCATAATCCGCATGATGTCCGGGAAGTACCGTCCCAGGTGCCGGTTGTACTCCTCGAACGGGGGCTCGCCGGGACCCACGACCTCGGCGTAGGCGATCGTGAACGCCTGCCGCATCACTCCGAAGCTGTCGACCAGCACCCCGTCGAGATCGAAGATGACCGCACGTTTCCGTGTTCCGGACGCCGCACCGGTCCCGATGGTCGTCCCCGCCCCGGTCCCGGTGGTGGTCATGGCCGACCAGGGTTTCAGCTCAGTTCCCACGTGCCCCCCCGGGCTCGACGTTGGGTGCCGTTCGATATTCGTGACACAGGTCGTGGATGCGTGACCTCAGCGAGCCGCGTGCGCGAGCGGCGCGACGGACCGGTGCGAGCGCGCGGAGTCGTAGAATCTCTCGATGGCGGCGATGGTCGGGCGGACCTCCTCGATCGCCCGCCCCCGGGACGCGGGATCCGCCAGCAGCGCGGGCAGTTCGTCGAGCTGGCGGCGGTACTCCGTCCCGATCGGTTCGTCGGGCACAGGCACCGCCACGGTCTCGCCGGCCCGGGTGCGGGTCAGAACCGAACGATCCTGCCGGTTTGGGCCGAAACCGAACGTGCAGCGCAACGACGCGGTGCCCGCGGCACCCTCGACGTTGATCAGGGTGACGTCCCGGGCCTCGTGCGAGGCCCAGCTCGCCCGCAACGACACCGAGACCCCGTTCTCGGTGACCAGGAAGCCACGTGCGGTGTCCTCGACGTCACCGCCGGCGCCGACAGCCGGCCCGGTGCCATCGTCGTGACGCCAGGAGGCCGCCCAGGAGCCGTCGCTGACGAAGTCGTCCGAGATCGTCCCGACCACCTGCTGGAAACGGACGCTGCCCAGCAGCGCGGTGAGGGTGTCGAGCAGGTGCCAGCCGAGGTCTACCAGGGCTCCGCCGCCGGAGAGGTCCCGCCGGGTGAACCAGCCACCGGCGTCGGGAATGCCCCGGGCCCGGATCCAGGCGAGATCGACGTGCCGGATGGCACCGAGCCCGTCGGCGAGCTCGTAGAGCCGGCTGACATCCGCCCGGTACCGCGCGGCGCTCCCAGCAAGCAGGATGGCGTCGCCCGCGCGCTCGGCCGCCGCGAGCCGGTCGGCCTCGGCCGAGCTCAGGCACACCGGCTTCTCCAGGAAAACCGGAATACCGGCGCTCAGCAGCCGGGCTGCGATGTCGGCGTGCCGGTGGTTGGGCACCGCCACGACCGCGAGGTCGACCTGAGTCCGGTCGATCTCGTCGACGTCGGCGAGCACGGCCAGGCCCGGGTCGGCCCCGGCCGCCGCCCGGCGGGCCCCGGAATCGGAATCGACGGCCGTGACCACGACGAACTCCGGGTGTTCTCGCAGCCGGGGAAGCCAGATCGACCGACCGGCCCAGCCCAGCCCCACCACGGAGACCCGCAGCGGAGTCCGCGTGGGGTTCCCGGTCTCGCCTCGGCTCACAGCTCGGCCAGGGTCTCGGCCACGATGGCCGCGACCTGGTGCATCTGTTCTTCGGTGCCGAGCAACGTCCGATGGTGCAGCCAGACGCCGTCCGCGCTGATCGCCTCGGTGTTCGGGCAGCGCTTCGCGATCTCGTCCACCGTTTCGTCCGGGGCGCCGGTCTCCCAGAAGCCGTTGGACCGGTAGATCGCCCGGAACGCGGCGAAAGCGGGCAGCCCGCGGTCCACAAGGGCGTCGACGAACGCGTTGCGGCGCTCCTCACTGAACCCGGGCAACCGGAACATCGCCATGTAGCGCGGATTGCGGTCACACCGGTCGTCGCGGCCCTGCGGGACGACGCCCGGGATGTCGGCAAGCGCGCCCGCCAGCACCGGCCAGCGCTCCTCACGCGTGTCAATCTGGCTGGCCAGGCGGCCGAGCTGGGCACGCAGGACCGCGGCGGAGAACTCGTTGAGCCGGAAATTCGACCCGGAGGTCTGGTGGAGGTACCGGCGGTCCGTGCGTGGCCGCCCGCAACTGTGCCGCAGGAAGCCGAGTTCGTACAGCTCGGCGTCGGGGAAGGTGACGGCGCCGCCCTCGCCGGCGGTCATGAGCTTGCCGTTCTGGAAGCTGAACGCCGCCACCGAGCCCAGCTCGCCGAGCTTCTTACCCTGCCACTGCGCACCGTGCGCGTGCGCCGCGTCCTGGATCAGCGGAACCCCGGCATCCGCGGACAGCTTCGCCAGGGCGTCCATGTCGCAGACCTGGCCCGCCATATGCACCGGCATGATCGCCCGAGTGCGCGGGGTCACCGCGGCCGCCGCGGCGGTGGCCTCGATGCAGTACGTGCCCGGGTCGATGTCGACCGGCACGGCCACCGCGCCGAGGCGCTGGGCCGCCTGCGAGGAGGAGATGAAGGTGAACGCCGGCACGATGACCTCACTGCCGGGTCCAACCCCCAGGACCTGCAACGCGAGCTCCAACGCGTGCGTCCCGTTGGTTACGGCGAGGGCGTAGCCGGCCCCGTGGTAGGCAGCGAATTCCCGCTCGAAAGCGTCGACCTCACTGCCGCCCATGCGCCACCACTGGCCCTGTTCCAACGCCCGGATCAGACCACCGCGCTCCTCGTCGGAGTACTGCGGCCAGGCCGGCAACTCCGGCGCTGGCCGTGCTCTACCGATCATGATCCCCACCCTTTTCTTGCCCGTGACCGTATCGTTGTTCTTCGCGCCGGGATCGAGGTTCCGTCGGCGGTTCCATTATCGCGATCGGCGAAGGAATCTACGCGAGAGGATGCATGACGGACGGTACCTCGGTACCCCCGGGTTCCCCATCGCCCCCGGACATGACACGCTAATATCAACGGACTGACTACAGATAGACTTGAGAAGAACACCTCAGCTGGCCCTTTCTGCTTGCAGGTGTCCAGCAGGTGGCTTTGCTATAAATGTGGGGTTCCGGATCAGAAACGCCGACCATCGAGCCGGCCAGCATGTCTGTGAGGCGCCGTGACCACGCTACTTCTCCTGAATGGCCCCAATCTGGGCATACTCGGCCGACGCCAGCCGGAAGTCTACGGCACGGCGACACTGGCCGATATCGAGGCGGCCGTCGCGGCTCGGATCTCGGACCGCGGATGGAAACTTGTCTCCGTACAACGTGAATCCGAAGGTGAATTGATCCACACTATTCAGGATAATTACGACTCGATCGGTGCGATCGTCAATCCAGGTGCGCTGATGATGTACGGCTGGAGCCTTCGTGACGCTTTGGCCAATTATCCGAACCCGTGGATCGAGGTCCATCTCTCCAATGTCTGGGCTCGGGAGTCCTTCCGGCACGAATCCATTCTCTCGGCACTCGCCCGGGGAGTGATCGTCGGCCTGGGGGCCCTCGGATACGAGCTTGCCGCTCAGGCACTGCTGGACCTCGTCCCCGCGCCGAGCTGAGACGTCCCGCCGGACCGGGAACGACTCTTCGGATAACTGGTCACGCGAAGTGGCGTTCGTATCCCCTTCCCAACGTGACCAGGCCACCCGCGACGTGGAACTCCCCCCGCGCCGGGCCGGCCGGCGTCGGACGCACGAGCGCCCTCGGTCCGGTGTCATCTCCTCGGCCATGTCATCTCCTCGGCCATGTCGGTTCCTCGGCCATGTCGGTTCCTCGGCCATGTCGGTCCGGCTCGGGCTTCCCGGCAGGCCGAAGAAGCAGGGTGGTGCATTGCTGGAATATGGCCGTATGGCCCTTTAGGGTATTTTTGAATGATATGCCGCAAAGATCGGACCGGGGCCGCCGTACTTCCGCATCCGCAATGCCGGTGGGAGAGTGCCGCCCATGACAACGCACCCCGTTCATCCCGTTCATGAGGAACGGCCCTCCCAACGGACGATCATCCGCCGGGATTCGCCGATGGGCCTGGCAGCGGACCTGTCGGTGGGCCTGGCAGTGGCGAGCCCCACCACCCCCTACCAGGTGACCACCTCCAGGCGACCACCTCCGCCGGGAGCGCGGTGAGCTACTCCTGCGCGGTGAGGGCGTGGGTGGCTGCCGCGGCAACGGCGGGGGCGAGCCGTGGATGGTCGAGGGGAGGCAGCACGCTGCCGGGCGGCGTCTGACCGACGAGGGCGTGCACGGCGGCGAGGCGGGCAGCGGGGGTGACCGGGCGGCGAGTGGTGACGACCGCCCGCAGCAGTCCGGGCAGCGCGTGCAGCGGACGCGGGCCCGAGGTGGCGCGGGCCAGCGGAGGGGGCGTCTCCGGGCGGATCCGCAGGACGGGAACGCCCTTGGGCGGCGCCGCCAAGCCGATCAGGTCGACGATCAGATCGAGTTCGGGGGCAAGCAGGTGCAGCGGCTGGATGCCGTAGTCGACCGGATCGTAGAGGGTGATCTCGTGGAGGCCGATACCGATCAGTAAGCCGGCGAGATCGCCGCCCCGAGCCGGGTCCACGACGGCGACGCGGGCCCGCCCCGGCGCGATGTCACGCGCCCGGAGATGGTTGAGGACCGCGGCCGCGGCGGCGACGGCGAGACCGTCGTTGACGGTGTCGAGCAGCAGATGCGGGGCGGCGGACCGCAGCGCGGCGCGGGCGGCGTCGATGCGGCGGACATGCGTGTGGACCAGAACGGTGGCGGCGAATCCCGGAGCGATCATGCCGATCGCCGCGGCGAGCTCGGCGGCGGTACGGGCTGCGATCGGCATGGGGATGACGTCGAACCCGGTCGCCCGGTGCAGGTGGACCGCCTGGGACTCGACCGCTGGCAGGGCCGCCTCGGCGGCCAGCGGCTCAAAGTCCAAGACGGCGCTGCCGTCGGTGAGCAGCGCCACTCGGCGCGGCCGGCCGGTGAACCGGTCGGTGTGCGTCGGGTGCATGGCCAGGTGGCTGATGACGCGGCGGTCGGCGTCAGCGTCCAACAACGCAAGATCGTGACCGGTCGTGACCGACGCGCGGAGACACTGGGCGAGTTTGCCGGTCGACGCGACGGTGAAGACGGGATCCTCGGTCTGCAACAGGTCGGCACCCAGCCGCTCCCGCAGCGCCCGGACCAGCCAGGTCAATGTGGACCCGCTGTCGGCATCCAACGTGATCCGCCGGCCGCCCCCGGGATCCGGCTCGTCCGCGTAGCACGTCACGGGGCCGGGGGCTGCGGCGACGACCGCCTCGATGATCATCGTGGCCCGGTGCGGAACACGGACTGTGACGCTGTAGGCGGGGTTGACCCCGGCTGAACCGGCCGGACCGGCCGGACCAGGGGGCGTCACGCCGGCTCCACCCGTGCCCGACTCCGTCCGGTGCGCGCCGGTCCCCCAGCCGGCCCCTCGGCGGGGCTCCCCTCCGCGGGAGTCCCACCTGCGGGAGTCCCGGGCATCGGTCCACCACATTTCATGCTCATGAGGAGCTTGTCTCCGCTTCGCGCAACTCGGCCAACAGTCCGGCCTGCCCGGCCGCCATCTCGGTCAGAATCCGCCGGGCCGCGCGCATCAGCTCCGCCACGTCCCCGCCCGCGAGCGCGTACACCACCGTCGGGCCGTCCCGCGTCGCGGTCACGATCCCGGACCGGCGCAGCACCGCGAGCTGTTGGGAAAGGTTCGACGACTCCACCTCGATCGCGGCCAGGAGATCCCGCACCGGCATCGGCCCGTCCTGCAGCAACTCCAGCACCCTAATTCGCACCGGATGGCCAAGCATGCGAAAAAACTCCGCTTTAGCCTGGTACAGCGGAACCCGCCTCGTCACGAGCCACCTCCCGTCGACCCCACGCAGCTCCGGCCGAGGCCTACCGGCCGAGGTACCGGCCTGGCCGGAGTACCGGCGACCGCCCACCCAGAGATCACGCCGGCACGGTGAGTAGCGCCACGACCCGTTCGCGCTCGATGGCGACCTCCCCGCCAGTTACAGAATTTATCAACTGTTCGTTACCACACTTCGGAGTCGGGAAACAGCTCTTTATCGCACGGCACGGCTCTGCGGGGGCCGCTGTGTCCGAGATCTCGCCCACTCCATACTTTTTAGCATGTAAATTGAAGAAACCTTCAATTTTTCATCCCAGTATATGGGAGGATCGGATCCGCATCGAGACGACGACGGGGCAGGCCGAGGACCCCCGGCCCCACTGCCCCGCCCCCATAAGGACGGCCCCGTCACGCTGGCCCAGGCCACTCGGCCGGCTGGAACTCGGCCGGCTGGAACTCGGCCGGCTCCTGCCCGGCCGGGCCGATATCGAGAGCATGCGCCGCCAGCCAGGCCGTGACCTGCTCGCGGGGATGACCGTCGCGGTGGTCGCGCTGCCGCTCGCGCTGGGATTCGGGGTCTCCTCCGGCCTCGGCGCGGCCGCCGGACTGGTGACGGCGATCGTGGCGGGTGCTCTCGCGGCGGTCTTCGGCGGGTCGAACCTGCAGGTGTCCGGGCCGACCGGCGCGATGACCGTCGTGCTCGTGCCGATCGTGCACCGGCACGGGCCGGCTGGTGTGCTGACCGTCGGGCTGCTCGCCGGGATGATCATGCTCGCGCTCGCGGTCCTGCGGGTCGGCCGCTCCGTGCAATATGTGCCGGCGCCCGTGGTGGAGGGATTCACCGTCGGCATCGCCGCGGTGATCTTCCTTCAGCAGCTTCCCTCGGCCCTGGGGGTGCACGCCCGAAACGGTGACCGGGTGACCGGCGTGGCCTGGGCCGCCGTGGCCGACTTCGTCCACCGGCCGCACTGGCTCGCGCTGGCGCTCGCCGTCGGCGTCGCGGCGACGATGCTGGTCGGCGCCCGGCTGCGGCCCACGGTCCCGTTCTCGCTGCTCGCCGTGGCCCTCGCGACGGCCCTCGTCACGGCCCGCGAGTGGGACGTCACGACCCTCGGCGCAATCCCCGCCACCCTGCCCGGTCCCTCGCTCGGCTTCCTCGACATCACCGCGATCCCGACGCTCGCCACGGCCGCCGTCGCCGTGGCCGCGCTCGCAGCCTTGGAGAGCCTGCTCTCGGCCAGTGTGGCCGACGGGATGACCGTCGGCCACAACCACGACCCCGACCGGGAGCTATTCGGCCAAGGGCTGGCCAACCTCGCCGTCCCGCTGTTCGGCGGGGTGCCCGCCACCGGCGCGATCGCCCGCACCGCGGTCAACGTCCGCTCGGGTGCCTCGTCCCGGCTCGCCGCCCTCGCGCACGCCGTGGTCCTCGCCGGGGTGATGCTCGCAGCCGCTCCCCTGGTCGCGCGCATCCCGCTCGCCGCGCTCGCCGGTGTTCTGCTCGCCACGGCGGTGCGGATGGTCGAGGTCTCCTCGTTGCGCACCCTCGGCCGTGCGTCACACTCCGATGCCCTGGTCATGGCGCTGACCGCCGGGGCGACCCTGGCGCTCGACCTCGTCATCGCCGTCGTCCTCGGCCTCGCGGTCGCCGGCGCCCTCGCCCTGCGCGCAATCGCCCGAACCGCGCGGGTCGAGGAGGTGCCGCTGGACCCCGGCGATCATCACGATTCCGAACACGCGCTACTCGCCGAGCACATCGTCGCCTACCGTATCGACGGCCCCCTGTTCTTCGCCGCCGCCCACCGCTTCCTGCTGGAGCTCACCGAGGTGGCCGACGTCGAGATCCTCATCCTCCGGCTGTCCCGGGTCAGCGCCGTCGACGGCACCGGCGCCCTCGTCCTGCGCGACGTCATCGACCGGCTCGAACACCGCGGCGTCAAGGTGTATGTGTCGGGGCTGCGACCCGAGCATGCCAAAGCGGTGGCCGCCGTCGGTCTGGTGGACCGGCTGCGCGGCCAGGGACGCCTGTTCGACTCCACCCCGTCGGCCATCCAGGCTGCCCGGGACCATCTCCACCACACCGGCGCCCTGGCCGCCGTCCCAACCTGAGCCCACGCGGCGCTAGCCCACGCGGCGCTAGTCGCGGTCGCGCGGCTCGCGACGCAGCCCGCCCCGCAGGGGACTCTGGTCCCACCAGTCGGAGGCGGCGATCGACATGACGGGATGTGCCCCAGGCAGGAATCGGACCTGCGGCCTACCGCTTAGGAGGTGGCGAGGCCCTACCGCACAGCTGACCTGCATATTTGCAGGTCACGCCGGACCGAAACGCAGCTAGTTAGTAGGTCCGGGAACGTGGCCCAGACGGCGCTAGACGGCGCCAGACGGGACAGGACCCCTATGACCAGCATCACACAGCAGGCGCGGGCAGAACTCGCGCGCCGGACCGACCGGGCGCTGACCCAGGCTCGGACGGCCCTGGCCGTCCCAGAGATGGCTGTCGACCAGTACCGCAGCCACGTCAACATCGCCTCTCTGGAGGACGCGCGCCGCGAGGCAGCGCAGGATGCGCTCGAGGGCCTGGCCGCCGCCGTGGCCGCGGTACGGGCGGCGCATGACGCGCTGTCAGCCGAGCTTGTCGCGGCCGGCGTCGCGCCTGGTGCGCCTGAGCCGTCCGCGGCGTATCCCGAGGCCACCTGGACGAGATTGGACGCGGAGGGGCACTGGTCGTCCCCACCGGAGACGCTCGCGCGGCTGGTCGTCTCGGATGTGGCGGCGGACCTCTCGGACATCGCCCGGGCGGCTGTGCCCGTGGAGGGCGAGGTGCCGCGGGGCGCACTGCTCGAGCGGGCGGCCCTGGCCGTCGGTCGGGGCGACGAGTTGCTCACGGCCGCCGTCATCGCCGAGTGCGAGGCCGGCATGACCTGGGAGGCGGTCGACGAGGTCCTCGCGGGCAGCCTGCCGGGATGGGACTCGGGCCGGACCGCCGAGGGGCGGTGGGGCTCGGCCCTGACCCGCTGGCATCGCGGTCTCGACGAGCCATACCACTACCTGGATCAGCCGGGCGGGATCGTCTCGAGGACACTGCCCGACGCTGCGATCGCGCCGCGGGAAAACGCGCGCCGGCTCGACGAGTGGGTCATCCGCCGCCGTCAGGCGGGGGACTACTACGGCCAGGGTGTCGCCCCGGTGTCGTCGGGCACGGTGGACGCGGTCCCGGATCGCCTGCAGACGTCGCGGTGGCTGTTCGCATCCCTGCTGTCCACGTCCAACCGGCTACTGTCGCGGGGCGACACCCCGGTCCGTGAGCGGGTGTCCTGGGAGCGCAAGGCTGCCGCGGCCACCGCGGCGGCCGCGGTGCGGCCGGGGGACGCGGACACGGCCGCGATGGCCGCGGACGCGCAGGCCCGGGTGACCGCGCTGCGCGCCGAGGGCCTGGCGCTCGTCGACGGCACGTCGGACGGGGCGGCCCGATGACTGACGGAATCGTTCGTTCATCGCATGGGGAGAATGATCGAACGAACGGAACGAACGATCGGCCCGGGTGCGTGTTCCCAGGGTGCTCGGAGTCGGTCGCGCCGCCGCCGGCGACGGGCTGCCGGGCGCCGCGCTACTGCCAGAACGCGGCGCACACCGCGCAGACCGCCCGCATCACCGCCGAGGAGGCCGCGGAGCACGCCCGGTTAGCCCAGGCCGCGAACGAACGCACAGCCGAGGTCGCCGACGCCGACCGGCTCGCGGCGGAGGCTGCGCGCAGCGCGGCCGAGCAGCGCGCGGAACAGGCGTTGCGCCGGGCCGAGATGGCCGAGACCGAAACGGCGCATCTGCGGACCGACCTGGGCCAGGCGCAGCGCCGCACCGCGGCCGCCGAGAGCGATCGGGACCAGGCTCGGGAGGCATGCGCCGAGGCGGACGCCTCCCGGCAGGCCGCGGAGCGGCAGCGTGACGAGGCCCGCGCGGCCGAGATGGCCGCCCGCCAGGCCGCCGAGCTCGCCCAGATGAAGGCAGAGACCACCGAGCAGCTGCTCGCGGCCGCCCGGGAGACCGCCGCCGCGCAGCAGCAGCGCGCCGACCAGGCCGTCGAGCACCTCGAGGCTGCCCGGGCCGACGCCCGCGAGGCCATCGCACGCGCAGCCCAGGCCGACGCGGCCCGGGTCGCAGCGGAACAGGCCCTCGGCTCAGTCGAGTCGGCGCGCGACGCGGCCGAGCGCGCTCGTGCCGCCGCCGTCGCCGAACTCGCCGGGTTGACTGACGACGAGGTCGCGCCATGATCGGCCCGGATGGGATGCCGATCCCGGGGGTGACGCCGCCGGCAGGGTCGTGGGCGCGGTGGCGGGCGCGGCGGGCCGCGGCATGCTGCGAGCAGTCCGCCGAGGCACTGCGGGTGGCCCTGCTCGACTGGGCGGAGGGGTCGGCCAGCCGCAGCGCCGCCGTCGAGGAGGTGTTCTCCGCGGGGCTGCTACACGCGGCCGCCACAGGCCGGCTGGCCCGATGGTCCCCGCGGACGGACGACCTGGCAGTCACGGGCGGCCGGCACGAGCTCATGGTGACCCCGGACCTGGCCGGCCTCGCCCGGGCGCTCGAGCGTGGGCAGATAGCGGGGACGGCTGCGGAGCTCACGGCCCTGCGGCGGGCGGCTTCCGCGTAGCCGTGCGCATCACTCCTTAAACACGCATGCGTGTTTAAGGAGTGATCGCGAGTGGATGTGATGCGCATCACTCCGATTCGCTTTCCCATTACACACGCATGCGTGTTTAATGGCGTTGAACAGGGAAGCGGGAGAGTGAAGGGGGAACCGGGATGAGGCAGGGCAACGGCGAGGCGGAGGTCACCAAGGTCTTCGGGTGGGCGCTGGGCGAGGGCCTACGGGTGAGCCGGCGGGAGATCCGGGCCGACCTGGCGGTCTGGCGGGTCCGGGCCGGCCTCGCCCCCGCCGCGGCTCCGGCCCCCGCGGCTCCGGCGGCCCCCGCGGGCGCGGCGCCGGCTGAGCCGGCCCCGAGGGCCCCCGCCCTGATCCTGGTCCACCCGGACCGGGTGCTGACGGTGGCCGAGGCGGCCGCCCGCCTCGGGGTGGCGGAGCGGACGGTGCGCCGCTACCTGGCCCCGTCGGACGGACGGCTCACCCGACTAGCCGGTGGAGTGAGCGCGGCGAGCGTGACCGCCTACGCGGCCCGCCGGGCCGAGGCGATCCGGCGGACCCGGTGGGTCTCCGCCACGGCCCTCGCAGCGGCCTGATAGACACGCATGCGTGTCCCCATGGGTGGGGGCACGCTGACCCAAGGAGGCACCCATGGAGCTCACCGCCGCGCTGTGGCGCGACGCGGATCCGGCGGCCTGGCGCCGCGCGGCGACCGACTGGCGGGCGTTGGCCGCGGCCGACGCCGCGGACCGGCGCGGCCGCGAGGCGGCCGCCGAGGTCGCGAGGTACGCCACCCCCAACAAGATCTCCAATTTTCGGACGGAGGCCGCCGAGCTGCGCGCCGCGGCCGCCGCAGGCGACCCGAAGGCCGTCGACCGGCTCGCGCGTGCCGAGGCCCTGGGCCGCCTCCTCTCCGAGCGGGCCCGCGCGTAACAGCGAAGTCGGCCCCCACCCCCGCGCGGGGTGTGCGGCCGGTATCGGACCGGCCCGGGGCACTCAACCACCATCAACTACATCGAGGAGTAATCGTGGCGCTGGACATCGCCCACGGCATCGCCGCCGCCGACACCGACCGACTCTCCGCCCTCATCACGGAGGCCACCGGCACCGCCCCCCACCGACTCGGCACCGGCCGGCAGGGCGACGGGGCAACCGTCACCCTGCGGTACGACCCGGCGGCCCGGGTGATCGCCCGCCGGTTTGACATCACCCCGCGGGCGGCCAACGGGATGAGCGTGTTCGACGAGCAGGCGGTCGTCAGGTACGTCGCCGAGGCCCTGGAGGGCTGATCCCGGGCATGCCGAAAGCGGCCCCGGCCACCCTCACGGGTGGCCGGGGCCGTCAGTTGTGCGGGGTGCTCCGTATCCGCAGGCTACGCGGTCGAGGGCTCGTCGGACGCAGGCTCGGCCGGGGTGAGCGCAGACAGCCGCGCCTCAACAGTCGCCGTGCCCGCGCGGGTGATAAGCGACCATCCGGCGGGACGGCCACGTCAAGCCGGCAGGCGCACGGCGCGCCTACCGGCTTGACGTGGGAGTGACAGCCAGGCCCGGGTCGAGGCTCGCCGTGCTGACCGACCCGACGGCCCGCGCGACGA
The DNA here is from genome assembly GCF_977971845.1 of Frankia sp. CeCAU1. Classification (NCBI taxonomy): domain Bacteria; kingdom Bacillati; phylum Actinomycetota; class Actinomycetes; order Frankiales; family Frankiaceae; genus Frankia; species Frankia sp. CeCAU1. The sequence continues at coordinate 45,766 of NZ_CDWWXA010000020.1, forward strand.
CGCCCTTCAGCAGCGTCAGCACTGCGGCGGTACCGGCCACCGCGGCAGTCTGCGGGATCGACAGGTCCTGGACGCCGGCGAGCGAGAACCAGTTCGCAGCGACCAGACTGCCGCCGAACGCCGCGGCGAACGTGAGCGCGACGCGCTCGACGAGGTCACGCAGGTAGATGGTCATGAGGCTCCTCCGGTGGGTGTGGGGGTCCGGCTGTAGGCGATGAGCCATGCCTCCGCGGCCGGCGTGAGATGCCCGAGAGCGTCGGCGAGTGCGTCGTCGAGTGCCGTCGGCCGCCACGGAGCGGGGACCGGCGGCACGGGGGTGGGGATCGGTGCGGGCGCCTGCACCGAGGTGGGCACGGTGACGTCGCCCTGCTGGGCGAGGAGCCGGTCGGCGTCCTGCCACGTCAGGTAGGCACGGCCGGAGATCCCCCAGGACCCGGTCCACGAGTTCGTGAGCCAGACGCGCCGCCGCTCGACGTCCACCTCGTCGGCGAGGTACTCGTGACCGCCGACGACGGCGCCCTCGAGGGTGAGCCGGCCGTCTCGCGCCGGTTCGAACATGCCCTCCAGCCACACCGTGCCGACCATGACCGGGCCCGTCTGGAGCGCAGTCAGCATCGCCTGGAGGGAGAACGCGTGCCCGTAGCCCGCGCACATGCCATCCGCCTGGAGGGCCTGCGCGACGGAGAGTCCGTCCGACCCTGTGTCGGTGGGCGGGTAGGTGCCGTCGATGTCGTCGAGGCGGGTGGCTGCGGAGTAGAGCTCGACGGCGAGCGGCTCGGCGACGGCGACCGTCTCGCCGTCGAGTGTCACCTCGGTCAGCCCCTGCCGGACCGCGTTGTCGGTACCGAGCCAGCCGACTGCGGCCTGCCCGGTACAGGAACCCGTGGCCCCCTGATCGAACACCGCCACCCGCCGTTCCCACCGGCGGGACACCAGGGTGGACGCAGGCCGTCCGGCGACCGCGTACCGCGCCGACCGGGGGTCGTGGCGGATGTGCCGACCGAGGCGATAGGGCAGGCCGGGCAGCTCGGGGATGCGGACGGTCGTGGTCACTGGGCAGCTCCATGGCGGATGAGGGTGGCGAGCTCTTCGCAGGCGCGTGCCGCGGCCGGCGAGACTCGCGGCGGCTCGGAAAGGGGCGACGTCATGCGGACGCTCCAGCGGGAGGCGGGGTTGGGGTGGTGAGCAGGGAGGCGACATGGCCGGCGGCGGCCTCAGCCAGCCGGGCGGCGTCGAGGGCGTCGAGGCGGGGCACGGCGTCGAGGAGGTCGTTGAGGGTGGTAGCCGGCTCGCCGGCGGCGCGGGTGGCGAGGGTGGCGAGGGATGCCTCGATGCGGGTGAGCGTGGCCACCGCCTGCCCGGCTCGGTCCGCCGCCGCGGCCGCGGCGTTGTAGGTGTGCTGCGTGGTCGCGAGCGTCTCGCGGACGGTGCCGCCCCACGTCGTCTGTCCGGCGCCGGTTGCCGCGGCGTCGAGGGTGCCGATGAGCTCCTGTGCATCCACGTCGTCCTCCGGGGTGCGGGTGGGCAGCCAGTCCTGCAGCACGCGGGACCGGTCGGACGGTCCCGGGATCCCGGGCTGGCTGGCGGTAGAGGTGTACTGGCGCGCGGCCACCTGGTCGCGGCTCCAGCCCGGGGGCAGCGGAACAGCGCCGTCGGCCAGGCCGTCGTAATTGGCTAGGTGCAGGCGCCGCCAGCCGATGGGCAGCATGGCGGCGGTGAGCCCGGCAGGCGCGGCCCACCAGGTGCCGGTGTAGATCAGACCGGTTGGGTGGCCGGCTGCGGCGAGCCGGTTGACGAGCGCTGCGACGTACCGGCAGGCGTCCCGCGTCGGGCCCTCCGGGTGCTCGGCGTCCAGGCACAGCCAGTCGCGGGCGCCGAGGCCGCCGGCAGCCTGGAGAGCGGCGAGGAGGTGGCCCACCTCGGCGTCCGGGCTCTGGCGGCCCGGTGTGGCGTAGTGGTATGCGCCGCGCGCCAGGCCGCGGCGGCCAGCAGTCCGCCACCAGCTGGCGAAGTGCGGATTGGTGTAGCTCGTGCCCTCGGTTGCCTTGAGCAGGATCCGGTCGTGGCCGGCCGCGGCATAGGCGGCCAGGTCGGCGCCGGCCTGAAAGCTGGAGATGTCCGCGAACTCGGTCACCACCGTCCGCTCCGTCCCATCCCCGGGCTGTAGTGCGGCACCGGGCGCCAGGTGGCACCCGGGTAGCGGGTCGGGTACGACACCAACAGCCTCCCGGCATGATGAG
>NZ_CDWWXA010000021.1:0-14138 GCF_977971845.1 Frankia sp. CeCAU1
ACCGACACCAACGCCGACACCGACACCGACACCAACGCCGACACCGACACCGACACCGACGCCGACACCGACGCCGACACCAACGCCGACACCGACACCAACGCCGACACCAACGCCGACACCGACACCAACGCCGACACCGACGCCGGCACCGACGCCGACACCGCCCCGACCCGCGTGGTTCGAGCGCGACGTCTCAAGGACCTCCGCCGGTTCCGGTGCCAGGGTGCCACCCGTTCCCGGCGTTGAGGAGGGTCCTCGGCCGCGAGGAGTGCCGGCGCCCGTTCCCGTCCGGGATCATCGAGAACCTGGAAGGGATCCCCTGGAGGCCCCGGCTGGGCGTCGGACGGCCGCCCGTACCGACGGGGATGACCATGTACTCGATCATGATCGTGGTCGTCCACGGGCGTCGCGTTCCGCCGACCCGCCGACCATGCGGGTGCGCCGACAGCTCAGGCCCGATCTCAAGCCGGATCCGATGCCCTCCGGCACGAGGGACGAGGCGTGGCCCCTACCGGTCTCCGGCGCGGGGCAGGGCGGCGAGCCGGTGACCGATGCCTATTCCTACCCCGCCTCCTACCCTGACCAGGCCTTCGACCGCCGACTGCACGCGCATCCCGGGCGGAACCGGGGCGCGGGTGACGACCATGACCTGCAGGATCAGGAACGGCGTACGGACCCGGGGCCGCGGCCGGTTGTCCCGCGTCCGCAGGCCTTGCCCGAGACGCATCGTCCGTCGAGGCCGTCCGAACAGCCGACGCCGTCCGAACAGCCGACGCCGTCCGAACAGCCGAGGCCGTCCGAACAGCCGACGCCGTCCGAACAGCCGAGGCCGTCCGAACAGCCGACGCCGTCCGCTTTCCCACCGGCCACCGCGCCCCGGCCGGTCGTCCCGCCCCGGCCGGTCGCCGCACTGATGGTGGTGCTGGCGGCCGTCGGCGCCGGCATCGGTTCCGTCCTGCCGTGGAGCGAGATGTCCAGCGGCGACGAGACACGTACGTTCAGCGGTCTCGTGGTCGGAGACGGGCGCACCATCGGTGTCCTGGCGGTCATACTCGGTGCCATCGGGGTGGGACGGTTGGTGCGTCGGCCGCTTGCCGGTGCGATCGATGTCGCCCTCGCCCGAATCATCGCAGTTCTGATCGTGATCATCACCGCTCTGGACCGGGTCTACGGGCCGCCGACCCTCGCATCGTTCCGCGCGATTTCCGCGGATGCAATCTCGATCCGTCCACAGGCAGGGATCGCGGTGTGCCTCGGCGCCGGCCTCCTCGCCCTGATCGGGGCGATGCTGCTCCAGCCGAGGACGAAGCCCCCTCGAAGATGACCTGTCCGCATCGATCCGGTCTCGGCGGTCGTGCTTCGAAGTCCTTCCGCTGACCCCTTGACGGGGGACAACGGATTCGGTGGATGTGGGTCATGACCGAATCGTCATTGTCCGCGAGGATGTTCCTGGTCAAGGAGACACGGGGGAGGCAAGGGGACACAGGGAGGACAGGCCGCCGGGCCAGGGGATGTCCGCCGAGGTGTTCCGTTCCTTGATCGGGCGCGCGCTCTCCCGCTGTGCGGGGGGTGGCGCGAGGGCGCGCGCCGGGTCCACCTCCTCGTGATCACTCTGGTGGCGCGGTCAGGCCGTTCCCTCGGCACCGGGGTTGAGATGACCGTCTTCCACCGCGAGTTTGTAGAGGTCGACCTTGGTGCTCGCGTCCCGCCCGGCCTTGCGGTACTTCGACCGGACCCGATCGATGTACTGCTTCGCCGTTTCCGGGGAGACGTTCATCTTGTGGGCAACCGTCTTCATGGGCATTCCGGTCGCATAGAGACGCAGTGCTTCTACCTCTTTGGGCGACAGATCCGGTTTGTCCGTAGCGTCATCGGTGAGCAGCAGGAATGCCAGCTGCGGCGAGATCCACCCCGTTCCCGCGGCGGCGGCGCGGATCGCGGTGGCCAGATCCTCGATGTCGTCGGTCTTCGGGACGAAGCCCGACGCGCCGGCGCGCATCGCGTCGCGAACCGTCGCGGGAGCCGCCGCGGCGCTGAAAACCACGACCGCGCGGTCCACCGCGAGCAGCCGCTGGATGTTATGGGGCGGCGCGGTGCCATCGCCGAGATCGAGATCGAGCAGGATCACCTGGGCGCCGCGCCCCGGGCCGGCCAGCAGGGCTTCGATGGAGTGGGCGGTGCCGATCAGCCTGAAGTCCTCGACGCCGTGAAGGAGGTCCGCGAGGCCGCGAAGCACGATCGGGTGATCGTCCACTGCCGCCACGGTGATGGCGCCAGGTACTGCGGGTACTGTGGTTCCGTTCGCTACGCTCATGCTGGTCCAGTCGTTCTCCCGGACTTGCCGGCCACGAGGCGACGGACCTCGTCAGGCCGTACGGGCGTTGGTGCCCGCTGGCGGAGCGTGGGGGCGCCACCGATCGCTGGGTGCGTCGGGGACACCGCATCCAGCGACGCCAACCATTTCAGCAGATCCCCACCGGGTGGCTGGTGGAGCATGGGGAGGGCCCAGCGTGGCGAGCGTCACGAGGGACACGTCCATCAGAAGACGATCGTAGATCGTCGGCCGTCCACGCCCGAGCGCGGCTCGGACGTGCTAGCGGCTCGTGGCGAGTTCGTCGGCGTCGGCGCGGGCAATGGGTGCTACGCCAGCGGCGCGCCTGGAGCCAGGCCGACCGTGCTGTCGCACGACCCCGGCAGCGGGCGCCGACGACGGCTAGCTCGTCCAGTCCTCCCAGCTCAGGCCGGTGACCCGGCTGAACTCCGAGGTGTTCGCCGTAACGACTGTCAGCCCGCGCCGCAGTGCCTGCCCGGCGATCAACAGATCGTAGGCGCCAATCGGCGTCCCGGCCTTCCCCAGGGCGGCGCGCACCTCGCCGGCAGCACGGGCATCCTCGTCATCGAAGTCAAGCAGGTCCAGGTCACCGGAGAGCAGTATCCGCAGGCGCTCGGTGTTCTCCGGCACCTGAGCGCTCTTCGCCACGCCGTACCACAGCTCGAACAGGACGACCGACGAGAGCGCGAGATAATCCTCTGACGCTTCGGCCTCCCGGTACCGTTCCCGCACGCCGACGGGCTTGTTCCGCAGCAGTGCGACCACAGTGCTGGTGTCCAGGAGGCAGTTCACCCGAAGAAGTCCTCCCCGGTGGGCGTCGGCGGCTGGTTCCTGCCGTCCTCGAACAGCGGCACGTCCACGAAACGGTCCAGCTCGGCGAACCAGGCGTCGACATCGGACGCGATCGGCTCCAGCAGCACGCCGTCTCCCATGTGCCGGACGCGCACCCGGTCACCGGGCAGCCGGAACTCCTTCGGGAGCCGCACTGCCTGGCTTCTGCCGTGCATGAAGAGCCTCGCGATCGCCGTGTCCGCCACAACGCCTCCCGCACATGATAGCTATCGATAGTATATACCAGGTGTCCGCGGCCGACTCGGTCAGATGGCGGTAGCGCGGGCACGCTGTGGCATGAGGCGGCGGTGCTGGCGGCACGTACGAGGGCGGCGACAGCCGAAGACGCGCTGGCTGGTCGGCCTGCGGGCAGGTGGCCGCCGGGGCGTCAACGATCGTAGGCGATGCGTTCGAGCCCCATGGCCAGCCTTCCGAACTCCGCCGGATCGGTATAGACGTGCGCGCTCGCGCGGAGGACCGGCCCGGTGAGATCCCGGGAGCGCTCCACGGGGATGGCACTGGTGAGCACCCGGTCCTCTCGGTAGAGCCGGTCCCGGACGGCCACCGGATCGGTGCCGGGGGGCGGTTGCATGGTGATGATGCCGCACGGTGAATCTGGGTCCTCGCGCACCCGCCAGCCGCCGGCCCCGTCGAGAAGGCGTCTTCCCTGACCGGCCAGCCGCGCGATGCGGGCGAAGACAAGTGACGGGCCGGAATCCGTCAGTTCCGTGACGGCCTGCCCCAGGCCGATGCGGGACACGGTCGCCGCCTCGCCTATCCCGAGCCGGGCCAGTCCGGGGAGAGGAACCGGACGGTCGTTGCGGTCGAAGCGTGCGCTGTGCAGGCTCGGCACGGCGATATCAAGAAGATCGACGCTGCCTTTCCGGACGGCGAGAAATCCTGCTCCTCGTGGCCCGCAGAGCCATTTTCTCGACGTTCCGATATAGGCGCTGGCCGCGGTCTGGCGCACCTCGACCTGGCCGAGGGACTGCGCCACGTCGAGTACCAGGGGGACGCCTTCGGCCGCGCAGCGCGCACCGATCGCGGCTGCCGGCTGAACGATGCCCCGTTGGCTTGGCACCTGCGGAAACACCACGAGGTCGAGGTCGGCGAGACCGATGCGCCCGGGTGCGTCGGCGCAGGCTACTCCGGCCCGGTCGAGCGTCTCGACGTCGATGACCCCGGTCTCGTCGACGGGAAGATCGACCAGCGAGACCGCGGTGCGCAGCGCCCGGGCGGCGAGTACGAGCATGTTGGACCCGTACTCGCTTGGTACCACGCCGATCCTCGCCCCGGCGGGGAGCCGCCAGGCCATCAGCAAGCTGGCGAAAGCCGCGCTCGCCGAATGGTGGAAGCTCAGGTCATCAGCGTCGAGTCCCGGGCCCATCAGGCTGACGAGCCTGGCCCGCGTGGCGTGGAGCCCGCTGCCTGCCTCCACCTCGGCGGCGTACGCGCCGAGTGCGCTCTCGCGCTCCAGGTACGCGGCCTCGGCCGCGATCGTGGCCCGACTGGGGCGGGCCGCGCCGGCCGAGTCGAGATGAACCACCGACGACGGTGACCGGGCCGCACGCCAGCGGTGGAAGAGCCGGAGCTGCTCGGGATCTTCGTTCGTCCCGGGATCGTCGCTGTCGGTGAACCGGCGCTGGCGGGGCTGATGGATCGACGGTGTGTCCACGGGAACAGGGTGACACCTCGACGACGCGTGCGGCACCGTGCCGACGGTATGGACGTCGTGGTTGCGACGGTGTTTCCGTCGGTCGTGGGTTCGAGTCCCACCCGCCCCACCTCTTTTCTGATCATGACCTTGACCTGGGCGAATGTGGTTCTCGATCTATCATCTGAGATCCAGCGCCATGCGATGGTGCTGGTCAGGGCGTCGCCAGCTGGTTCGAGTCCCGGCTGGACGACCGACCATATTGCGACCATGCGAACCGCCTGTCTGCCGAGTGCTGAGCGGCGGCGACGTCGGAGGACATCCGGGGTGGCCGTGGCCTTTCACTGGGTGACGGCGGCGCTGGCGCTCGGGTGGGTCCTGGCAGCCCGTTCGGCGCGCGGTTCATGGTGCCTGTGTCCGTGCCGACGGTGACCTGCCCATGGTGCGGGGCCCAGCAGGGCGAGCCAAGCGGCGGATGGAGGGTTCTATCCTGATCGGGTGTCGTCGGTGGAGATCCGCGTCTGCGAACAGACGGATCTTGATCTCCTTGACCGGTGCATCCCGGCGGCAGGCCGGAGGAGCTTTCACCGCCGACGGTTCGAACGGCAGAGCGTCGCCAGAGGGGACATACCTCGTCGCCTGGCTGGCTGGGCGGCCCGTGGGACATCTGCTGATCATCTGGACGGGTTGCGACGTCGACGAAGTGCGGCGGGAGACAGGCGGCTGTCCGGAGTTGAACGCGCTCGGGGTGTGGCCGCCGGAGCAGCGCCGGCACGGGATAGGCCGAGACCTTCTTCGTCACGCCGAGATGCTGGTCGCAGCGCATGGCAGCCGGACGGTCGGTCTTGGTGTGGCTGCCGACAACCCCGAGGCCGCCCGCCTCTACCGGCGACTCGGCTACGTCGTGCGGGTGCAACGCTATGTCGATCGCTGGACCTGGGTCGATCAGGATGGCGTGGAACGCGAGGAAGCCGAGCAGACGAGTTTTCTCGTCAAGAGCCTTCCAGCAGCGCAGGCCTCTGGAGAGCGCGCAACGTGATCGACGTGCTCCAACCGACCCGTCGCTCTGGACGCGGCGTAGCGTGCCGCTCCGCGGATATCTGGAGGAACATGCTGTTTCGGCATTCGCTCGGTACCGCCGGCTTGCTGGAGGCGTCCTCGTCCGGTGTGGCCATCTCCGTTATGAGTCCGTCTGCTGTGGTACACGTGCCCTGAACTGGGCTGAGGCGGCTCGGTCGCCCCTGGGCGGCGGCGAGCGGCCTTGCTGGGCCCTGGGTCGCCACTGCGGTCCGGCGCCGCAGTGCATCGACGGGCAGGCCCCACCCGAAACCACCCTTCGGGCTCTGCGAGTGCCAGCCCGTTTCGTATTACGATTGATGGGTGGAGATCCATCGGTCGGCCCGTAAGCATGGCGTCGCCGACGCGGACATCCTCCACGCCGCCGAGCGGTACGTCGTCGCCTACTCGCTGGACGACGACGGGCCACCCTGGCGTGAACTGCGGCTCGGCCCGGGCGGGGCGGGCAACCTGCTGGAGATCGTCGTCCTGCTCCTCGACGACGGCACGGAACTGATCATTCATGCCATGCGGATGCGTTCCCAATACCGGGATCTCCTGCCGTGACCAAGGAGAGCGCACGATGACGAACAAGGAGACCGCCCGCCGGACGGCAGGCGGCGTACCCGTGACCGACGAGCTGGTCGAGGACCTGGCCGCCGAGGCCGAGACCGGCTACGACGTCGCCCACCTCCACCGCCGCGGCGGACGCCGGCCCCTCGGCTCCGCCCCGGGCGAGGTGGTCCCCGTCCGCCTCGACCCCGAACTGCGCGCCGCGCTCAGCGCCCGCGCCCAAGCCGAGCACACCAACGCCAGCGATGTCATCCGCCAGGCTCTCCGCGCCTGGCTCGACGTCGCCTGACCAGACCGGGTCATATCGCGCTCAGTGCGACCTCACGGCGCATCACATCTCCCGAACCCGACCACAAACCGTCGACCCAACCACGACACCCACGATCACGGTCGCGAGACGGGCCGAAGCGTCCGACACCACTAGGAGTTCGGGACATGTGTTCGATTCGCTAGATGACATAGTGACCGGTGCGGTCACTGGGCATCCTTCCTGGTGAGAGCCCGGGTAGCGACCGGTCGGACAGTGAATTCAGGGCCAGCAACCAAGATCAAACGGTTCGGATGCTGGTACACATGGTCCACTACGCCGTGTAGTTGGCATCTGGCCTGGGCAAATAGGTTTGATCGATCGATCCGGCTTGTGGGTGGAAGGCAGAACAGGCAGGTCGAAGAGATCGGACCAGCGGTTCGCGCAGAACTTAGTGGTTGTCGACGATGACGAACACTCGGTCCGCCTTCTTGTACCGGTCCTGGGCCATGATCTGGCCGAGCAGGGCCATGAACGGGGCGATGCCGCTCGTCGGCGGGGTAGTGGCGGTGATCTGTCCGGTGTGGACGTCGAGCGCGGCGAGCAGGGCGAGCGCGCCGTGGCGTTCGTACTCGTGCTCGACCCGGATGACCCGCCCCGGGGCGGGTGGAGCGGTCGGGTGGATCCGGGCGCGGGCCTGGATGGACGGCTTGGCGTCCACGGAGATCACCCGGTCGTTCGGGCCGAGCGGCTGGCCCTGGTAAAGGTCGAGGACGACGGTGGCCTTCGCGGTGAACTCCGGGTCCCGCGGGAAGATCCAGCTTTGGTAGCGCCAGGGCTTGACCGGATGCTCCGCGAGGATCCGTCGCACGCTGGAGGCCGAGATGTCCCCGGTCAGGCCGCGACGGGTCAGCTCGGCGCGCTCCAGCTCGCTGATCCGCCGCGGCCGCCCCGAGCGGGGCCGGTCGCAAAGCCCCACGCATGGAACTGGCTCGCCGACGATGACCGTCCCAACTGGGAAGCCTGGTCCGAATGGTCACCCTGGCATGAGATGCCGCCAGTTGGCTAACGCGCTACCTCCCCGAACAAGAATTCGTAGCCCCGGACGTGTGCCGCGTGACCCGTCCGGAAGGTGATCTCTTGGGCGCACCGCTGGTCGCCCCGGCCTTCTTGTTCCTCGGACGGGGTCAGGTCACCTCGTTGGAGGCGGTGTCCGAGCCGTGCGGTCGTGGCTGCCTGGAGGCGATAATGGCGATGTGACCGTCGACCTTCGTGACAGCCGGATCGCCGAGGTGTGCCGACGCTACGGGGTCGCCGAGCTCTCCGTCTTCGGCTCGGTGGCTCGTGGCGACGACACCGACTCCTCGGACGTCGACCTGCTGTATGTGCTGGCGCCCGACTCGAAGCTTGGCTTCGAGATCGTCGATCTTCGGGACGAGCTCGAAAAGATCGTCGGTCGGCACGTCGACCTGGTACCCAAGTCCCGGCTGAAGTGGGTCATCCGCGACCGGGTACTCGCGGAGGCTCGGGTCCTCTATGCGGCGTGACGAGCTCTACCTCGTCGACATGATCGAAGCGGCGGCTGCCGCGACGACGTTCGTCCAGGACGTCGACGAGGCCGCCTTCCTGGCGAGCGACCTGATCCAGAGCGCCGTTCTGCAGAAGCTCCTGGTGATCGGCGAGGCAGCCGGTCGAGTCTCGCCCGAGATCCGCGACCGCTGGCCGGATGTGCCGTGGCGGTCCGTCACGGGCTTCCGCAACATCGCTGTTCACGCGTACTTCGAGGTCGACTGGTCAATCGTGTGGCGCATCGCCACGACCGCGCTGCGCGAGCTTCAGGAGCAACTGGCAACGCTCCTGAAGGCAGAGTTCCCGCTCGTCGCCAGTCAGCTCGATCAGCCGCACTGACCGCGGGTACATCGCCCCCGGGTGCGGACGTTCTGACCATCACCCCTCCTCGGCGCGACCGCGACCCGAGCACGGGCACATTCAGAGGCGGAAGAGGAGGGTGGACGCGACCACGGTGCCCAACGCGCACGGTCACCAGGAAGCCCGGAAGTGCCCGGAACCGCCAGGTGTTCGGAACACGTGTTCTACCCGGTAGGCGATGTTCCGGTCGGCGTGGTCACCGAGCATCGTCCCTGTTCGGGGCACGTGTGGCGACCGGCCGGACGGTGATTTCAGGGCCAGCAACCAAGATTGACCGGTTCTTATCGTGGTGCGTTAGGTCCACCAGTATCGGCGGCTGACGGGTTCTGCGCCCCGGAGGCCCGGCTACTTCCTGTGGCGCTCAGGCCGCGAGCATCGTCGAGATCAGGAAACGTGCGCGATCGAGGTACGCGGCCTGTAGCTCCAGCCGGTCCAGCTCGCGGCGCAGTGTCGCCGACAGCTGGGCACACGGCACGATCCGCGGCGTCGCGTCGATGGTGCAGGGCAGCACCTGGCGGATCGTCGCCACCGACAGTCCGGCGCCGAGCAGCACCTGGATCCGGGCCACCGTCTCCACCGCGGACTCCGGGAAATGGCGGTAGCCGTTGGCGCCGCGCTCCGCCACGAGCAGTCCGTTCTTCTCGTAATGGCGCAAGGACCGCACGCTGGCGCCGGTTTGTGTCGACAGCTCGCCGATCAACATCAGGACCAGCCTCCAGCCCTCGCTCTTGACCCTGACACTGACACTGATGGCAGACTCTACGGTGCGACGCATGGATATCGGGATCTTCACCGCGGTCACTGACGAACAGATCAGGCCTGCTCAGCTCGCCCGGGTGATCGAGGAGCGCGGCTTCGAATCACTGTTCGTCACCGAGCACACCCACATCCCCGCCCGACGGGAGACACCGCACCCCGAGCTTGGCGAGATTCCCCGCGACTACTACCGAAATCTTGATCCTTTCGTCAGTCTGACGGCCGCGGCGACCGCGACCACCCGGTTGCGCGTGGGCACCGCGGTCGCGCTCGTGGTCCAGCGGGACCCGCTCCTGTTGGCGAAGGAAGCGGCCAGCCTGGACCTGGTCAGCGAGGGCCGTTTCGAACTCGGCGTCGGCGCCGGCTGGCTGCGTGAGGAGATGCGCAACCACGGCACCGACCCGGCGACTCGAATGGCGCTGATGCGGGAGCGGCTGGCCGCGGTGAAGGCGCTTTGGACCACCGAGGAGGCGGAGTTCCACGGTCGCTTCGTCGATTTCGATCCGGTCTTCCAGTGGCCCAAGCCTGTGCAGCGACCGTATCCGCCGGTCTGGATCGGGGGATGGGGCCCGACGACCTTCCGCCGGATCATCGCCGGGCGCGACGGCTGGCTCACTCCACCCCTTCCGGTCGACCAGCTGATCCAAGGCCTGGACGAGCTGGCCGAGGAGGCGGACCGGGCCGGGGTGGCGACGCCACCGGTGACCGTTCCGCTCATGGATCCCGACGAGGCCACGCTCGAGAGGCTGCGCGCTCGTGGTGTCCGTCGCGCCCTGTTCGGGCTGCTCACCATCACCGACGCCGACGCGACGCTGCGCGCGCTGGACCAGCTGGGACCGCTGGCCAGGGCCGGAGGCAGCGTCAAGCAGCCAACTACCTGACCATGGTCGTGCTGTCCAGAGCGGACATGAACACACCGGCCAGGAGCCCGACGAGGACCACCCGGGTTGCCGTCCGGCTGAGTTCCGGCCCCTGGGTGGGCGCGGCCAGTGCTGGCATCCTTACTCTCCCTCGAAGCGCCCTGCTGCATCTGGTGACGGGCGGTGACCCCACAGAGCCTGCAACCTCCACCATGGTTGAGGTCAACGGAGCCGAGAAGTGGCGTTCGGGATGCTGTCGCAGCGGCCCCGGGCCGAGTCGCTCATCTTTCCCGTGTATCGCCCGTACAGCAGCTCGCCCCACTGTCCGGGGGCCTTGACTTCAATCATGGTTGAGGTTTTAGAGTTCCGGGCGCCTGCTGGCGAGAGCGGATCTCGCCGATCCGCGGAATAGGGGACTTTCATGCTCGATCAGCCCACCAACCTCGCGGTAGTTATTGGAAGCAACAGGGTAGGACGTTTCGCCCCGGTGGTCGCCCAGTGGTTCATCAAGCAGGTATCCGCCCACGATTCGATCGTCACGAGCGTCGTCGATCTCGATGACGTCAGGCTGCCGGAGAGGCTGGGTACCTCCAGCGGTCCAGAAGTCGCGGAGCTAGCGGACGTCACCCGGCAGCTTGCCGCGGCCGACGCCTTCGTCGTGATCACCCCCGAGTACAACCACAGTTACCCGGCCGTTCTCAAGAATGTCATCGACTGGCATTACATCGAGTGGCAGGCGAAGCCGGTGGGTTTCGTTTCCTACGGCGGCCAGGCGGGCGGCCTGCGCGCGGTGGAGCACCTGCGCCAGGTTTTCGCCGAGCTGCACGCGGTCACCATCCGCGATACGGTCAGCTTCCACGGTGCCTGGGACCGGTTCCACGCCGATGGCACGCCCAAGGATCCCGAAGGCTGCAACACCGCTGCCCAGACCCTGATCAGGCAACTCGAGTGGTGGGCGGTCGCGCTCGCGGAGGCCAGGGAGAAGCGTCCCTACACGGTGTGAACGGCGGCCCTGCGCGGGTCTGCGGTATACCGCCGTCGACGCATCCCGACGGCGGTATACCGGTGTCCGGTCCCTCCGGACGCGCCGCCCGGGGCGGGGGAGCCTCCGCTCCGGGCGGCCGGTCCCACCACGCCATTGCGCCATCCTCGACCAGAGGCCACATCGGCCTCAAGGAGCGAGAGGGAATCTGGACCCGGTCCGGGTTGATCGCTCGAGGACAGGGGAGGACCGTGTCCCGGGAGCTGTCCGACTTCCACGACTGGTTTGAACTGCGGAGAGCCGCCAATACCTGTGTGGAATCAAGCGGTCACGGCGACGCGTGCTTCGCCAGTAAATCGTTGAAAACCTCGACCGGCTTCGCCCATCCCAGCGTCTGCCGTGGCCTGGTGGGCGGCCGCGTCGGGTTTGATGCACGGGTTGCCGCGGGATTGTCAATCTCGGGCTTGTCGGTTTCTCAGGCCGGTCAGCTGGCCCGTTCAGGAACGATTTTGCTGACGATGTGCTCAGCGATCGCCAACGACGCCGTCGCGCCGGGAGATGGCGCGTTACGGACATGCACGACCCGCCCGTTGTGGGACAGGACGAAGTCGTCGACGAGGCTACCGTCGCGGGCGACGGCCTGGGCCCGGACTCCCGCGGGGCCACGAACCACGTCGGTGGCCCGCAGCTCGGGGACATAGCGCCGGGCCTCGGCGACGAAGGCCCGCTTGCTCGCCGTGCGCAGCATCTCCTTGGCGCCGGTCTTCCAGTGGGTCTTCGCCATCTTGTGGAACCCCGGCCAGGCGAGCGTCCGTCGCAGGTCAGCGCCCTGGACGGTGCCGACCGTGTACCCCTCTCGGGCAGTGGCCAGCACCGCGTTCGGCCCGACCAGGATCTCCCCGTCGATGCGCTTGGTGAGATGGATACCGAGGAAGGGATATCGCGGATCCGGAACCGGATAGATCAGCCCATGGACGAGGCCACGCCGCTCGGGGCGCAGCAGCCAGTAGTCGCCCCGGAAGGGAACGATCTGCGGGGAGGCGTCCTCGCCGGTCAGTGTCGCCACCAGATCCGACTGCAGCCCGGCACAGGAGATCAGCAGGTCGAACGGCCCGACGCTTTCGGAGACGACGGCGACCCGGCCACCGTTGCGGGACGCCATCTCGTGATTGCCGTTGGGCCGCGCGCGCGCGGTTCCGGCGACCGTGAGGCGAAGGTGGACGCCGGCTGGACGATCCTCCACCCCGATCACTTCGGCTCCGGTGCGCACGGCCCCGCCAGCGGCGACGATCTCGGTACGCAGGGCCCGCGCGACCCCGGGATAGTCGACGATGGCGGTGGTGGGTGAGTGCAGGGCGGCGACCCCGCGGGCGTGGGGTTCGACGGACCGCAGCTCGTCGGCGTCGAGCATCCGGGTCCGCGGTACGCCGTTCGCCGTCGCCCGCTTCTCGATCTCGGCCAACCGTTCGAGCTCGCTGTTGTCGACGGCGACCACGATCTTGCCGCACTCGTCGTACCGGATGCGGTGCGTGGCGCAGAACTCCCGCAGCAGCCCGACCCCACGGCGGCACAGGGTCGCTTTGAGCGAACCTGGGACGTAGTAGAGACCGGCGTGGACGACGCCGCTGTTGCGGCCGGTCTGATGCCGGGCGATGTCCTGTTCCTTCTCGAACACCGTCACGGCCGATCCCGGTTCGACCTGCCCGAGCCGACGGGCGACCGCCAGCCCGAGAATTCCACCGCCGATCACCGCGATGCGACCTACCACGCCCGTCCCCTGTCCGTCCGTCGAAAACGTGAATCCCGATCACGCCGATCGTACGAATCCAGTATCGGCGTGCACGGTATGTTACGAGCCGGTAGTCAGTCGGGTGTCCCGCGGGCTCAGCCGGTGTCCCGCGGGCTCAGCCGAAGAAGTGGCCGGGCGGGTGGGCCCGGTCGGTGCGCGAGCGCGGTGTGCCGCGCAGCGCGTCGGTGAGCGTCCGCGCGGTGTTGACCAGGGGGACGTGGCTGAACGCCTGCGGGAAGTTGCCCGTCATCCGGCCCAGCCTGGGGTCGTACTCCTCCGCGAGGAGCCCGACGTCGTTACGCAACGACAGCAGGCGTTCGAACAGTTCCTGAGCCTCGTGGACCCGCCCGGACAGGGCGTAGTTGTCGGCCAACCAGAAGGTGCAGGCCAGGAAGGCGCCCTCGCCCGCGGGCAGTCCGTCGACCGCGCCGTCCTCGGCCGTCGGATACCGCAGGACGAACCCGTCCTCCATCAGCTCCCGCTCGATGGCGGCGACTGTTCCCACGGCGCGGGGGTCGGTGGCGGGCAGGAACCCCACCAGCGGCATGTACAGCAGCGCCGCGTCGAGTTCCTTGGAGCCGTAGAACTGGGTGAAGGTGTTGCGTTCGGAGTCGAACCCACGGGTACAGACCTCCGCGTGGATCTCGTCCCGCAGCGCCGACCAGCGGTCGACAGGGCCCGGTAGCCGGGACTCGACGATCCCGCGTACCGCCCGGTCGGCCGCGACCCAGGCCATCACCTTCGAGTGGACGAAGTGGCGGCGGGGGCCGCGCACCTCCCAGATGCCCTCGTCGGTCTTCCGCCAGCCGGTCTCGAGGAAGTCCATCAGCTTGGTCTGCAGCGGCCAGGAGTCGTCCGCATGGCTGTCGGTGATGGTCTGCCCGCCGGGGAGCGCCAGCCCAGGCACGGTCTGGCGACGGTTGGCGACCGCGACCCGCGCGACATGCAGGGCGTCGAGGACCTCGCCGTAGACGTCGAGCTGGAACTGGTCGACGGCGGCGTTGCCGACCCGCACCGGGGCGGAGTTCTCGTACCCCGGTAGCCACGGGATCTCGTATTCGGGCAGCCGGCGTTCCCCGGCAACGCCGTACATGATCTGTACCCGGGAGGGGTCACCGGCGACCGC
>NZ_CDWWXA010000021.1:14677-41695 GCF_977971845.1 Frankia sp. CeCAU1
GCGGTCGCCTCGCTGGTGAACCCGGCGTCGAGCAGGGCGAGCAGCGTGATCGTCGCATCCCGAAGCCAGCAGTACCGGTAGTCCCAGTTGCGCACGCCGCCGATGTGCTCCGGCAACGAGGTCGTGACGGCGGCGACGATCCCTCCGGTCGGGGCGTAGGTGAGCGCCTTGAGGGTGATCAGCGACCGGCGGACGGCCGGCTGCCACTGGCCGTCGTAGGTGCAGCCCGCCATCCAGTCCGACCACCACGCCTCGGTGAGGGTGATCATGCGCCGGACGTCGTGGGACGGCGGGGGAGTCTGATGGGAGGGGGTCCAGGTCAATGAGAACGGTACCGACTGGCCGGCGGCGACGTGGAAGTCGGCGTAGGTGGCCATGTCGTGCCCCTCCATCGGGGCGGTCGTCCGCAGGGTGACCGCATCCGGCCCGGCCACCGCCGACATGGTGTGCTCGTCCACCCGGCGGACCCACGGCACGATGGAGCCGTAGTCGAAGCGAAACCGGGTCTCCGATCGCAGGTGGACCGCGCCTTCGAGGCATTCGACCAGGCGGAGCACGGTGTGCGTGCCTGCGCGGGGAAACATCGCGTCGACGATGCGCACGGTGCCGGACGCGGTCGTCATGTCCGTCTCCAGGACCAGCGTGTCGCCCCGGTAGCGCCGGCTGACGCCCAGGACCGGCTCGACGGGAGCGATCTTCCAGTGGCCCGCCTCGGAGCCGCCGAGCAGGGCGGCGAAGCACGACGGCGAGTCGAATCGGGGCAGGCACAGCCAGTCGATCGACCCGGTGCGCGACACGAGCGCCGCGGAGTGGGTGTCGCCGATCAGCGCGTAGTCCTCGATCAGGGATGGCACGACCTGTTCCTCGCTCCCATGGTCCACTGGTTGTGATCATCGCTGGATCGATGATCGTCGAATAATTGATGATCATCGAGGTCGATGTCATCGGGGTCGCCCGCCGTTGGGCGCGATCGCGGGCACAGCGCCGCCGGTCGACGGTGAACCGGTACGAGCACGCCGCGCAGCGGCGGGCCGGCGGTCACCCGTGGCGGAGGTCGCTAAGCCTCATGAGGGCGTTTACCTTACGGACCCGCTCGGCGGACTACGTTGGGGGTCCGGTCATGGCGGTGCTCCAGCCGTCGTCCGGACCAGATTTCCTTCCCCGATGTGACAGGACTCACCACGTGGCCCCACCGTCGTCACCTGCTGCCGCCCGTGCCGCTCGCTACCTGGCCGACCCTCGGCGCCGGACGATGGTCGTCGTGGCGGTACTCGCCACCATCGGCCTGATCGTTTTCGGGATCTACGCGACGTTGGACGGGCCGCCGCCGCAACAGGAGGCCGTCGTGTACTTCGCCCCGGGAGCCACCGAGGCGCAGAAGGACGCGGTGCGCGCCGCGTGCCCCTCGGTGGGCAGGGCCATCCAGCTGCCGAAGGACCGCAACCAGCTGGCCACCAGCCGGATCTATCCGCTGCGGTACGACGTCGCGAAGGCGTCGACCGCCGACCGCGCGGCCCTGTACAAGTGTGTGTACGCCCAGCCGCACGTACTCGGAATCAATCAGGTCACCCAGGGCCAGTAGATTTTCGCCCATCAGGATCGACTCTTCTCCAGCTCCCGCCGGGCGAGGAGTTCGGCGGGCGTGGGCCGGCCGGCATCGCGGGCCTCCTTCGCCTGCCAGAGACTCACGATCATGGTGGTCAGGATGACGAGCCCACTGAGGATCAGGCTTCCGCCGGACCACCCGGAGGACGCGGGAAGGGTGTCGACCACGATCCACGCGATTCCCGCAGCGATCATCCCCAGCGCGAACAGAATCGTGAACGCCGACGAGAACCGGTTCGCGGCCGCCTGATCGGCGAGGTCGGCGGCCTTGCGCCGGGCCTGCTCGAAACGGCTGCGCGCCCACTCGTACTCCAGACTCAGGATGAAGAACCCGAGCGCCACGACGAGGAATCCCGGACCCGGCAGCGCCAACATCGCGATCCCGAGGCCGAGGACGCCGAGACCCAGTACGGTCAGGGCGATCCGGCGGAACAGGCGGGCGCTTCGGGTCAGCACGTCGGGTAACCCTCCTGAGTGGATCGTGGGCGGGGCGAGGAGAGGGTGCTCTACTGCGACGCTGCTCTACTGCGGCATTGTCCTACTGCGACGTTCTTCCGTCATAACGCGTCACGCAAGAACATCGTGGCGGGGATCTCCTCGACCTCCTCGACCGATACGTGTCGTGATGCCGACACGCCGACACGCCGACGGAGCGCGCGGATCCGCGGATCCCCGCGCTCCGTGGGGTAGGGGCCGGGCGGGCACACCGTCCAGGCGCGGTCGCGGATGGTTGACTACTGTGTGATGGGGCTGGTCATCTGGGCCTTCCTGGGAAGGCAGGCCATCGGAGCGCCGGAGAGGTTGCTGTGGAGATCGAGGAGACCGCGCTGCCTGGCATCGGGCTGCGGCATGACTTCGCGACGCGCAGCGGCCGCCGGCTCGGAGTCGTGTCCCATCATCACGGGCGCCGGGACCTCGTGATCTATGACGCGGACGACCCGGACGCCTCGCGTGAGTCCATCGCGCTGACGCCGGAGGAGGGCGACGTGCTCTCCGAGCTGCTCGGTGCCCCGCGCATCGTCGAGAAGCTCGCCGACCTCAACCGTGCCTTCGCCGGGCTCGTCGGTGAGCAGATCGTGATCCTGCCCGGCTCGCCCTACGTGGGCCGCGAGCTCGGGGACACCCAGGCCCGTACCCGCACCGGCGCCTCCATCGTCGCGGTCGTCCGCGACCAGCAGGTGCTCGCATCCCCGCGGCCGGACTTCCGATTCGAGGCCGGAGACGTCGTCGTTGTCGTCGGTACGCCGGAGAACACCGCATCCGTCGGTATGTTGCTCCGCAACGGCTGACGCGGGCAGGGAGGGCAGTCGGGACCGCGTGCACTCCACCGCGACGACCTTCCTCGAGCTCGGCGGGATTCTGTTTTGCCTAGGAGTCCTCGGGCACCTCGCGCTGCGCATCAGTGTCTCACCGATTCCCCTGTACCTGGTGGGTGGGCTGGCGTTCGGCCGGGGTGGCCTGCTGCCGCTCGGTGCCAGCGAGGAGTTCATCGGGGTCGGCGCGGAGATCGGGGTCGTCCTCCTGCTGCTTACCCTCGGTCTGGAGTACACCGCCGACGAGCTGCTGTCCGGGCTGCGCAGACAGGCGCCGGCCGGGGTGCTCGACCTGGCGCTCAACGCCACCCCCGGGGTCGTCGCCGCGTTCCTCCTCGGCTGGGGCCCGACGGCGGCGGTCGTTCTGGGTGGGGTGACGGCCATCTCCTCCTCGGGGATCATTGCGAAGGTGCTGGGGGACCTCGGGCGGCTCGGTAACCGGGAGACGCCAGTTGTTCTGTCCGTCCTCGTGCTCGAGGACCTCGCCATGGCGGTGTACCTGCCGGTTCTCACCGCGTTGCTGGCCCATCACACGTTCGTGCGGGGATCGCTGACCGTGGCGATCGCGCTCGGAGTCCTGGTGGCGGTGCTCTACATCGCGCTGCGGCACAGCGAGAAGGTCACCCGGCTGGTCTTCAACCCGAAGGCCCACCGCAACGACGAGATCCTGCTGCTCCGGGCCCTGGGGCTGGCCCTGTTAGTCGCCGGGGTCGCCCAGCGTATGCAGGTGTCGGCCGCGGTGGGTGCGTTCCTCGTCGGCATCGCCCTGTCCGGACCAGTCGCCGAGGGTGCAGAGGAGGTCCTGCGGCCTCTGCGCGATCTGTTCGCGGCGGTCTTCTTCGTCTTCTTCGGCATGCAGACCGATCCCGCTGAGATCCCTCCGGCGCTGCTCACCGGGTCCCTGCTCGCGATCGCCGGAGTCGCGACAAAGGTCATGACGGGATGGTGGGCCGCCCGCTCGGCGGGAATCGGGACCATGGGCCGGTTCCGGGCCGGGGCCGCCCTCGTCGCACGCGGCGAGTTCTCGATCGTCATCGCGGGCCTCGCGGTGGCGGCCGGCCTCGAACCCCGGCTGGGCCCGCTTGCCGCCTGTTACGTGCTGCTGATGGCCGTCCTCGGCCCGCTGGCGGCCCGGTTCGTCGAACCGGTGATCCGCACGGCTCGGCGGCTGCAGGCCGCCCGGTCGCCCTAGCGCCGAGCGGGCGGGTGGTGGGCGGGCAACGGTGGACGGGCTGCGGGCGACGGCATCCGCCGCTGACGGCGGGGACGACTTCCCGGCAGCGGTGTCGCTACCGGGACGGCGATGTTTGGGAGTATGCAGCCCATGAGCGGACTTCTCGAAGGTAAGCGCGTTCTCGTCACCGGTGTTCTCACGGAAGCCTCGATCGCATTCAGCGTCGCCCGCATCGCCCAGGAGCAGGGTGCGGCGGTGGTCCTCAGCGGATTCGGGCGGGGGTTGTCGCTGACCCGCCGCATCGCCAAGAGACTGCCCACCCTGGCGCCCGTCGTGGAGCTGGACGTCACCGACGAAGAGCATCTCGCGGGGCTGGCCGGGCAGGTGCTCGAACATGTTGACGGCCTGGACGGCGTGCTGCACGCGATCGGGTTCGCGCCCGAATCGGTGCTCGGTGGGAAGCCGTTCGTCGAGGCGGCCTGGTCCGAGGTCGGCACCGCCCTGCAGATCTCCACCTGGTCGCTGGCGTCGCTCACCCGGGCCGCCCTGCCGTTGTTCGCCGAAAAGGCGTCGATCGTCGGCCTGGACTTCGACGCGTCCGTCGCCTGGCCGTCGTACGACTGGATGGGCGTGGCGAAGGCCGGCCTCGCCTCCGCCACCCGCTACCTCGCCCGTGATCTGGGACCCCGGGGCGTGCGGGTGAACCTCGTCGCGGCCGGCCCGCTGCGGACCATGGCGGCCAAGAGCATCCCGGGCTTCAGCCAGTTCGAGGAGGTCTGGGACGGCCGGGCGCCGCTCGGCTGGAGCGTCCACGACACCACGCCGGCAGCCCAGGCCTGCGTGGCGCTGCTCTCGGACTGGTTCCCGGCCACCACCGGCGAGATCGTCCACGTCGACGGCGGCGTGCACGCCGTCGGGATCTGAGCACGGCGGGCCGTCGGGGTCCGGGCGCGGTCGGGGTCCCGGGACCCGGGTGCGGTGGGGTCCCTGGCCCGGATCAGCCGGCCGTCTCGTCCAGCAGATCCAGGGCCGTTCCGACGATCGTGTCCAGCTCCACCGGTGGGCGGCGACGGTGGTCCCGCGACGAGGCCGTGTCCCGCCGGGCAAGGCTGCCGCTACCGGCGTGGCCGCCGGCGCCGGAGGCCGATGAGCCCGGGTCGGTGTCCCCCGGTGTCCCTCCCGGCGGCCCGGAGGCCTCCGGCAGCGGCGCGCTCGAACCGAGGGCGGAGATGGGATCTCCGTGGACGCCGGCGAGGAAACTCAGGGCACGGGGGTCCCCGTCGACCACCGTCACGATCGGGGTGCGCCGGTCCGCGGGGAACACCTCGGTGAGCAGGGCGTCGGAACCCTCGGCCAACCCGCGCCGGGCCTGCAGCGCGTGGAACATCGCGTTCGGGGAGGTCACGCACACGGCCGTGATCTCCCGGCCGAGGCCGGCGCGTAGCTCCGCCGCGGCGTGCAGCACCTCCGGCATGACCGCACCCACCCCGACGAGGGTGAGCGCGGCGTCGGGACCGCCCTCGTGGAGCCGGTACCCCCCGGCGAGGACCAGGGCCCGGCGTCGGTGCCGTTCCAGCGCGTCCACGGGGACCTCGGCGAGGCGCTGATCGACCTGGCGGGCGGAGAGCCGGATCACACAGGAGGTGCCGTCGAGGCGGGCCAGCCCGCCGAGGCCGGCCAGCAGGCACCAGGCGAGATCGTGCGCGAAGGCCGGTTCCCAGGTCGCGGCCACCGGGGCGGGGACGACGTTGCCACCGTTCCAGGCCAGGTTGCGGACGACCGGGTCGAGACCGGTGTCCGCCACGGCGAGTATCGATCGGGCGTCCGCGGTGGCGCCGGCCATCCAGCCGGGCAGTACCCGTCCGGCCGCCACCTCGTCGGCGACTCCGATGGGCAGCAGCGGCAGACCCTGGCGGCTCCAGGCCACTCCCAGCGAGGCCAGCACCCCGCCGAAGGCCGTGGCCGACAGGCCTCCGGCCACGTGCCGGCCCGGTTGTTCCCCATCGGTCCGGTCCGCCGCGGCCAGCCAGTCGGCGAGGACAGGGTCGGCGTTGCGCGTACTGATGGTCAGCACCGCGGTGGCTGCCTGGGGCGCGAGCCGGGGTAGGTCCCGCAACATCCCGCCGAATGCCTCCTGGGTGGAGATCCACGCCGGGAAGCGGTGGTCGGAGTCGGTCGGCACGGGTGGTGCCGCGCCGAGCGGCACCGGCACCCGGTCCAGGTAACCGGCGACGTGCCGGGCGAGGCGGTGGGCTGCGGCGTCGTCTCCTGGCCGGAGGGCCGGGCGGGTGCCAACGCCGGCGGCCGGCGGCGTGCCCGGTCCGGCGGACGGGGCCGTGGACGCGTGGTCGGCGGTCCGTCCGCCGTAAGTCCGTCCGCCGTGGGCCTGTTCGCCGTGGGAGCGCTCGTCGTGGGAGCGCTCCTCCCGGGCAAGCTCGTCGCTGGTGTAGGCGAACAGGACCGTGGGCCGGTCCGCCGCGACTTCGTCGAAGGCGTCGATCAGCAGGGGAAGGTCGTGGCCACCGAGATCGCGCAGGCAGGCATGGATCTCGTCATCGGTGAGGGTGTCCAGCAGGCGGCTGATGCCGGCGCCGGACGCACCGGGCCCGGCGAGGCGGCGGCGCAGGTCGGTTCCGTGGGCCTGCAGCAGCGCGCGGTACTCGCCCATCGGGAGCTGGTCGAGGCGGTTGCGAAGCGCGTGACCGCCGGGAGCCCGGAAGAGCGCTTCGAGGACGCGTCCGTACCGGACGGTGAGCACCTGCCAACCGGCGGCTTCGAACATGCGCGCCGCGCGGGCGGGCTTGCCGATGCCGCCGACCGGTCCGGCCGGCGCGGAGCCGGACACCGTCACCACCCAGAACAGCTCGCCGAGATGAGCGACCCGCTCATCGGTGATCGTTTCCCAGACGGTCGGGTCGTGCAGCTCGGAGTAGTCGATCAGACAGATCTGCCGACCCTGGGGAGTCCGGTCGAAGCGTTCCCCGGCATAACGGCGTGCCAACGCCGCCCAGACCGTCCCGCTCGGTCCGATGTTGCCGGCGCCGAGGGCACGCAACGGCCGACCATCGGGCCCGGAACGGACTCCGTTCGGACGGATCTCACCCGGCCGGACCTGGGGGAGCCGGTAGACGGCGGGGACGGGCGATGCGGCTGTGGTCTTCTCGGCTGTGGTCTTCTCGGCCGTCGTCTTCTCGGCCGTCGGCCTGGCGTGCGCCAGGACGTGATGAACGGCATGGATCAGCGGGGCGGCGCGTGGAGTCACACTGACGCGGTCCTCGGCGCGCAGGGCGTCGAACCACAGCACCGTGGCGATGCTCGACACCGAGGCCACGGCCGCCCGTTCCGACTCGGCGGCGACCGCGGGCCGCTGCCCGGCGCGTTCGTCCCCGTCGATGATCCGGGACGCGACGCTCCGCAGCCGCCGTTCCACGGCGGCCAGCGCGGCGAGGTCGAGTACGCCACCGGGCGGCCCCGGCATGGCTGGGTCTGGCATGGCTGGGTCTGGCATGGCTGGGTCTGGGGGCCCGGGGATGGCCCGGGCCGCGGCCGGCGAGGTCTGGGTTCCCACGACGTCGTCTCCGTTCGTCGGTCCGGTCGGGGGGCTGGCGTCTCCCGGCGGACCGCCGCCCTCGGCCCGGTCGTCGTGGGTGACCCGGTCGTCGTGGGCGACCCGACCGTCGGTCCCCGGCACGGGCGGATCCACGGACCGGGCCGGGACCGGCCCCGCGGCGTCGTCTGGTGTAATGATCATCTCCCCCCGGCCGGAGCGCGTGTGCGCAGCCTCCACCGGTCTGACATCGGGCCTGCGCATGACCGGCCTACGTCCCACGACTCCGACCTCCCAAAGTCCGGACGTGCGGTGGTGCGGTGCCGGTCGGAGGTTGCGCCGCCGGCCGGATCGGCGGCGCCCGTCGCCGTCACATGGTGTGTCCGCGTCGGTATCCCACCTTCACCACGGTGGCCGTACCATTTCAGCATCCGCTTTCCATCGCGGTGGCGTTGGCCGTCGTGCGTCAGCCCGGTGATGCCGGGACCGCCCTGCCAGGACTGCCGCGGCGGGACTGCCGCGGCGGGACTGCCGCCCCGGCGGTCAGCCGTCCCGGCCGAGCTCGTCGATCCGGATCCGGAGCGCGGGCTCGTCGACCGCTGCCACCTCGACCTCGACGGCCTTGACCCGGCCGGTCGCGCCGCGGACCAGCCGGACATCTCCCCGGCGCACCCGCAGCGCCGCGCACAGGGCCCGCAGGGCGGCTTCGGTGGCCCGGCCGTCGACGGCAGGCTCGGTGACCCGGACGATCAGCAGCGGGCCGTGCAGCGGGTCCTCGCGCCGCCCGCCCACCGCGGTCCGCCCGGCGCCCGGCTGAACTCGGATCATCAGACGCATGTGCGCATCGTCCCCCCGGATCGTCCCGCCCGTGCGATCGTCCCGCCCGTGCGACCGGTCCGCGTGACCGGTCCGCGTGACCGGTTCGGGGCGACACCAGGGAGGACCGCGAGGGTGGCCGAGCCGATGCCGGCCGGCGGTTGAGGCCTCATCGTCGGCGGACACCGGGATTCGACGCGGTGGCCGCTACCATCCGACCCATGGGCGCAAATGAGGGTCGTGTCGCACTGGTAACAGGTGGTAATCGGGGGATCGGCGCCGCCTGCGCCGCCGCCCTGACGGCCGCGGGTGAGCGGGTCGTGGTCGCCAGCCGCGGGGGCACCGCCCCCGCGGGGATGCTGGGCGTCCGTCTGGATGTCGCCAACAGTGAGAGCGTCGACAAGGCGTTCACGGAGATCGAAGCCGAGCTCGGGCCGGTGGAGATCGTGGTGTCCAACGCCGGGATCGTGCGGGACACCCTGCTGGCGACGATGAGCGAGGACGCGTTCCAGGAGGTCGTGGACACGAACCTGCTCGGTGCCTACCGGGTGGCCAAGCGTGCCTCCCGGCCGATGATGCGGCTGCGTCGTGGTCGGCTCATCTTCATCTCCTCCGTCGTCGCCTCCGTCGGCGGCCCCGGCCAGTCCAACTACGCGGCGTCCAAGGCCGGCCTGATCGGCTTCGCCCGTTCCCTCGCCCGCGAGCTGGCTCCGCGCAACATCACCTCGAACGTGGTCGCTCCGGGGCCGATCCGGACCGACATGACCGACGTGCTGACCGAGGCGCAGCGGGAGCAGCTCACCGCCGGCGTCCCCGGTGGCCGCATGGGTGAGGCCGAGGACGTCGCAGCCCTCGTCGCCTTCCTCGCCTCCCCGCAGGCCGGTTACATCAACGGTGCGCTGATCCCCGTGGACGGCGGGCTGAGCATGGGGCACTGAGCTGGGCATGGGGCACCGATCCGGCTGCGCCGTGACCGAGCATGATCGGCGGTGCGGCTTAGGGGACCGTCGTGGCGGCGTGGTGGTGGGTGGGGCTGGTGTGGATGGTAGCGGCGGACAGGCGGCGGATGCGGCGCAGCAGGTGGGCTTCGGCGGCGTGGGCGAGGTCGTGAGCGGCGGTCAGGGTCAGGTTCGCATCGACGGTGACGTCGGCTTCGGCGCGCAGGGTGTGGCCGATCCAGCGCAGCCGCAGTTCGCGGACGGCCTCGATGCCCTCGGTGTGCAGGAGCGCCCTGGTGGCTTCGGCGACCACGGCGGGGTCGACGGCGTCCATGAGCCGGGCCCCGACGACGCGAGCGGCGGAGCGCAGGACTCCGAGGATCGCCAGGGTGATCGCCAGGCCGATGGCGGGGTCGGCCCAGTGCCAGCCCACCGCGACACCGGCCGCGCCGAGGAGCACCGCGAGGCTGGTGAGACTGTCGGTGCGGGCGTGTAGGCCGTCGGCGACGAGGGCGGCGGAGCCGATCTGATGGCCGATCCTGATGCGGTAGCGGGCGACGATCTCGTTGCCGAGGAAGCCGACGAGCCCGGCCACGGCGACCGCTCCCAGATGGCCGACGCGCTGGGGGTGCAGGAGGCGGTCGATCGCGGCCCAGGCGGTGAGCGCACTCGACAGGGCGATCATCGCGAGGACGGCGAGGCCGGCGAGGTCCTCGGCGCGGCCGTAGCCGTAGGTAAACCGGGCGGTGGCCGGGCGGCGTGCCACGGTGAAGGCGATGAGCAGGGGGACCGCGGTGAGCGCGTCGGCGACGTTGTGCAGGGTGTCGCCGAGGAGCGCGACCGATCCGGACAGTGCCACGACGGCGGCTTGCGGGGCGGCGGTCAGCCCGAGACCGGCCAGGCTGATCAGGAGGGCGCGGCGGCCGGCGGTGTCGGCTTCCAACGCGTCGTCGATCTGGTCCGCCGGGTCGTGGCTGTGCCCTCCGGCCAGGTCTGACAGGCCGTGACGAAGCCGCGTCCACCGCCCGCTCGCGTGGTGGTCATGCCGTCCGCCGCGCGGGTGCCCGCCGTGCCCGTGCCCTTGGGCGGGGAGCTCATGCTCGTGGCCGCTGTTCATGTTCCGCGACGATAGACGAAAACGATCAATGCGGCATGGTGGCAGCTGCCATTCCATCGCACCTGCGTCCCGGTGCGTACCGCGGGCCGCTGGCGCCGGTTCGGTTGCTCGTCTGTCCTCAGCCCTTAGAGCAATACCCGACGTGAGACACGCGCCTATTCGACGAGGTGGATGGTGCAGCAGCGGGTGGCGGTGCGGGCGAGTCGGGCGTCGGCGTAGACGAGGGCGTTGGCGAGCATGGAAGCGTCCACTACGACCATCACGTCCCGTCATGGTTCCCGCTCAGGCGGAGCCCGGCAGCGGGCCGCCCCGCGAGAGGTGAGTCCGTCGCGCCGCCGTGACCTACTCGGCACCGGCATCCTCCTTGCCGCCAGCACCGCCACGACTGGCGCCACCAGCCGCGCCGCGCAGATCTCCCGCGCCATCGCCGCGTCCACCCCGGACCCCCTCAGTGTCGCCCAGCTCCACCAGGGCATCCAACGCCTCACCCGGATCTACTCCACGACACCGCACGCGGATCTACTCGGACCCGTCGAACAGGCGTGGGACGATGCGGAAGCCCGGTTGGAAACCAGAGTCACCGGCACCGACCGTCGCGACCTCGAACTCCTCGCCGGCCAATACGCCTTCTACCGTGGTCGACTCGCCTTCGACATGGGCGATGACGACGGCGCGTTGACGTTCTTCGTCCTCGCCGCTCAACACGCCCAGGCAGCCGGTAACCCACTACTTGCCGGATCGGTTGCCACCATGCGCTCCGCCGTGGCCTTCTTCGCCCGCGAGTTCGAGACCGCTGCGGACATCGCCGCCCAGGCCCAGCCGCAGGCGCACCCCTATATCGTCCCGCTCCTCGCCTGCGCACAGGCCCGCGCCTACGCCATCACCAGCCGCGAAGACGAAGCACTAACCGCCTTGCGGACCATGAATGATCATGTCTGGACCGGCAACCGCCTGCCAGGACCTTCACCGATCGACGAAGAGTCCAGCGAAGCTTTCAATGCGGTGGTACTCGGCTATCTCGGCAAGGGTGACGAAGCCGAGCCACACGCCCGCGCATCGTTGGCGATGCTCAGCGGAACCGGACGGTACGTCAGCACCGCCGGTACCACCCCTTGGTCACACATGGCAAGTGGTGTTCGCGTGCCGGAACAGCTGTGAGCAACGGTGGGCGCACATGTCGGTGTGCTGGGCGCGTAGACGACGGTGGTCCTGCTTGAGGTTAGGCGGCGGGTGGTCGCCGGACGAGCACGCCCGCGATGAGGGTGGCGACCGCTGGCGGGACGGGCGGGGCCTCGGCGAGCGTCTCGGCCATCCAGCGCGCTACCGCGTCGGCGTCATCGCCGTCCGATTCGGCATCGTGGGCGTCGCGTGTCCTGGCGGTAGAGCGGAGCGTCGGCCCGCTGGCGTCCGGCGCCGCTGTGAGGTCGTCTCTGTCCGTGCCCGCCGTGCCCGCCGTGCCCGCCGTGCCCGCCGTGCCGGTCTGCGGTGGCCCGTCCCCGGTCTGTGCTGGCTTGTCGTGCGAATCGGCGGAGGCAGGACGGCGGAGGCGGGACGGATCGACCACGGCACCTCACACAGAACGGGCGGGAGGAATTCGGCGTATAAACGCTAACCGCACCATCCGTTTCTGCCAAGCGCGCGCATTCCGCCGGCCACTCCCGCCCATGACCATGATTAGATACGATGCCGGTAATGGCACTGAGTCTTGGCCCACTTGGGTACGGGTCAGATGTCCGCTGATCTGCACCGATGCGCCAGTCCGGGTGTACCCGCTAAGCAGGTACGCCGTTAGGGTCTCCGTTGGGGCCGCGCACAGGGCATCGGTTAGGACATGCATCAATCAGGACATTTCCTCGCAAAAGCGGCCCGGGTATGTGAGTGAGATCACAGAGGAAAAGGGTTCTCTGTGGCCCTGCTGGCACCCTCTGCGGGCCGCATGCCGTCCGTGCCAGATGTCGCTGTCAGGGAAGGCCGACCGTCAGGGCTATCGGATGCCCGTAAGACGCGCGAGTCGTCCTGCCTCCGGAGAACGGCACGGAAAGGGGCCACGTCGCATATCCGCGGCCCGCATTTATACTTTGAACAGTACCCGTTGGGTATTTAAGTCGCGGAGTGCTTGGGTGGGTGTGAAAGGTGCTGTGACCTGCGCCGGCGCGGTATTTCGGACCCGCCCATCTTTATGGGTGGTCCGATGGGCGATCCGGTGGGGGATCCGGTGGGCGGACAGACAGGATGCCGGACAATTCCATTAAATGGGGCGTAGCGGACATGTGGGAGGCTCTCGCGCGTCGGTGCCCAGCGGCCGGGGCCACGGCCGTCCAGATGTGAACACGTGACCTGTAGAGGTACGAGTCGGGCTGTGCTCGGGTAGTACCAGCGGGCGTGCGACCTGCGCCAGCAGGCACCGCCGGGTAGCCGCTCAGATGGGGGACCGGCACGGAGACCGGTACGGCCACCCGACAGGCAGGGGGTTTGCCGTCGCCCTCCCGTGCACTCTCCCGGCTGTCACTCGTGGCGGCCTGGGACACACCAGACGATCTCGACGGAGGGGGCCAGAAACGCGTACGTCGCATGCGCGCGGTCGACGCTGGAGAAGCTGGCCCACAGGTTGCCGTCCGGGCTCACGACGTTGACATGGTCGCGGCAGTCGAGCCCCCACGCGAGGATCGGGGAGTCGTCGTGGTCGGCACCGTCGTCGACAAGCGCGAACAGGCGTGGTGCCTGCCGGGCAACGAACGCCGTGAGTGGTTCCGCTGGTCCGGGCGCAGTGGCGGGCGGTCGTGGGTCGGTCTGTCCATCGTCGCTGGTCGCGGGATGGTGGAGGCTGTCAAGTGTCATGGGTGCTCCTTCGTGCTGGCTGGGTGTGCGCTGTGTGGGGTAAGGGTCGGCGAGACCGAGAACGGCCGAGGCCGCCGCGTCAACCTGGTGACGGGCGGCTGTGAGGTGACCGGCCCCGACCCGCTCGGCGTGGTCGTAGGCGTCCAGGGCGTCGCAGAGCGCGGCCCATCGGCGGGAGGCCGGATCGATCGGGGGGACGAACAGACCGAGTACCTGCGCGATCTGGTCGGCTGGTACCAGCTTGCGCATCCCGGCCAGCAGCACCACAGGTCGCAGGTGCTCAGGCACGGCAGAGCGGACGATCGTCATCGGCGGGTCGCCCCCGGCTGGATGCCGCGGTGGCGGGTGCCGGTGTGGTGCCAGTCGGTCCTGCCATGCCTGGGGGATGGGCGGTGCCAGTCATCGAGGCCGCGTAGACGGTCGATGACCCGTTGTAGGGTGGCCGGATCGTTGCGGAAGGTGACGGGGGCGGCGGGGGCTGGTACGGGCGCAGGTGCACGGGTCGGCAACGCCGCGGTGCTGCCGGTGGGGACGGTTGGCGTCGCGGCCGGGAGCTGTGCCCAGACCACCTTCCCGCCGGTCCGGCCCAGATACCAGGCCCATCGCAGGCTGACCGCGTCCACCAGCGCGAGGCCGCGCCCGTTCTCCTGGTCCGGCTGCGCGACAGTCAAGACGGGTGGGGCTGTGCTGGCGTCCCACATCTCCACGGTCAACACTGCGTAGCAGACGGTCAGCCGCAGCGCGACGCCGCCATCCGGGTGGCTGGTCTTCACAGCGTTGGAGGCCAACTCGCACGCGACGAGTTCGGCCACGTCAACGGTGTCCGCGTCGACCGACCAGGCCGTGAGCGTGCGGACCGTGCTCGCGCGAGCGTCGGGAACAGCGGCAGCGATCGACGGGAAGTGCGCCACGGCTACCCGGATCACGGGCGACGGGTCGGCGTTCACGCTGAGCCCCTGATCGTGCCCGGCCGCAGTCCGGCCACAACATCACACACAAGATCTCCCCGCCCCGTTGTCGCTGGCTTGGCGCTGTCCCCACCGGGCCTTGCCTTGCGGCGGTTCCTCCGGCGGGGACAGCGGATTGTGTGGAGGGCAGGCCGCGCCGCCTGTTGACCGACGTCCACCCGCGTCGCCCCCTGTCATCTCGCCGGGCCACGCGCGTCTGGAGGCGAGGCCCCTGATTGCCACGGATCGTGGCGATGTACTGTCCCGTAGCATGCCCCCGCATCATGCTGTTTTGCAAGGTATGCATGGGCATCCTTTGCGGAAGGCTGTGGGGTAGCACGTCACAGGGGGCAGAGCGCCGCCTGGAAGCGAGAGGAGCACTCTGTGCCGAGGCAACGTCAGGCACCGCCGACGGTGCGGTCCCGTCGGCTGGCGTTCGAGCTGCGCCGCCTACGCGAAGCCGCTGGTCTCACCCGGGAGCAGGTCTCCGAGGAGACCGGGATCAACCCCGCCACGCTCTACCGGCACGAGACCGCCACCGCCAGCTCCCGCCCCCAGCGCCGCACGATGATCGCGCTGCTCAACATGTACGGCGTTACTGACCAGCAGCGCGCCGACCTCCTCGCCCTGTCCCGAGAAGCCGACGCACAGGGCTGGCTACGGCCCTACCACGCCGAGCTGCCGGAGCACTACACCGCCTACATCAGCTTCGAGGCCGAAGCCCGCACCGTCCGCAACTACGAGTCCCTGTTCATCCCCGGCCTGCTCCAGACCGAGGACTACGCGCGTGCCGTCATCCGCGGCAACCTACCCATGGCCAGCCAGACCGAGATCGACCAGCGTGTCCAAGCCCGAATGGAACGCCAGGCCCTGCTGGCCAAGGAGGACCCGTTGCGCCTGTGGGCCGTCGTTGACGAGGCCGCTGTTCACCGCCAGGTCGGCGGGCCGAAGGTCATGCATCGGCAACTGGCCAGGATCACCGAGGCTGCCGGCGAGCCGCACATCACGGTCCAGGTCATCCCGTACGCGGCCGGCGCGCACGCCGGCATGCTCGGGTCGTTCGTGCTCATGGACTTCCCGAACTCGGCCGACCCTGAGATCATCTATGTCGAGAGCATGGCCGGCGACCTGTTCCTGGAGGCCGAGGCCGACATCCGGCGGTATAGATTGTCCTTTGACAACCTTGCTGCCGTGGCACTCAGCCCTGACGACTCGACGAGCCTGATCGCCAGCCTGGCAGCGGAGGGTAAGGAGTGAGAAGGTGCGGACCGTGCAGCAGGTGGATCTCTCCGCAGCAGTGTGGCGCAAGAGCAGCTACAGCGGCGGCAACGGCCAGTGCGTTGAGGTCGCCTTCCTGGACGCCGGGCTAGTCGCTGTGCGTGACTCCAAAAACCAGGGCGGACCTGTTCTGATCTTCACTCCGGGCGAATGGGATGCGTTTCTCGGCGGTGCGAAGGACGGAGAGTTCGAGCGGCCGTAGGCGCCCGCTGTAGAACAGCGAGTGGAGTAAGGCCATGCCACAGAGGGGCCGCACCGACGGCATCGCGTGCGACAGCAGCTCTTGGGCGCAGTCGGACGGGAGAAGGTGTTCTCATCGGTCAGGAGACGATCTCCCGTAGCAGTTTGTCGAGCGAGCCCGCTCCGGCGTCGCGCGTCGGTCCACTGCCCTGAGTACCAGGACGCAGCAACGACCGGTCCGCGCAGGCGGCCCGCAGAAGCGCGACCAGGCCATCCACGTCATCGTGGACGATGTGGTGGAAACGGGCGGCACCCGGGATCGCCAGGAGTGCCGCTCCGGACGGGCAGATCGCGATGACCGGAATGCCAACGGCAAGGCAGTCATACGCCTTGGCCGGGATACGTGACTCCACGGCGCTGGCGTGGTCGAGGGTGATGACCGCGGCATCCGCGCGGGCGAGTCTTGCGTAGAGCGCGGGGCGGGAGATGGCGGGTTCGCGGGCCGCCCGGACAGCGATGGTGGCGGCTGCGTCCCCAACGACGGTGAGCGTGGCGGTCTCCGGTCCGACGCGGTCGAGCGCGGTGGCGAGGATGCCAGGCCCGTTGCGTCCATACCAGTAGCCGCCGAAGACGAGATCGAGCGGTGTGCCGTCACGGCGCCGGTCTGCCATCGGTTGCGGCACGCCGGCCAGGTCGGCGGGATCGAACCCGTTCGGAACCGAAAAAATCTTGTCGTTTGGCACTTCCAACCGTGCGGCGAGCAGGCGCCCGAAGGCAGGGCCTCCCGCGAAGGTCACGGCACGGGCCCGTCGGAGGGCGACGCTTTCCAGAGCTCCGGTGATCCGCGCCAGCGCAGGGGGGTGCGCTCGGGCGCTCCACGGATCGCGGTAGTCCACGACAACGGGCAGACCGCGGCGGATCAACGTCGCGGCGGCGAGGAGGGAGAACGGGGGGACGGAGACGACAACCACGCCGTGGCGCACAGCTCGCAGCGCTGGCAGCGAGCGCCAAGCCACGGCTGGCCGCACGTCGCCCTCGATACCCGCCTGCTCCAGCGCCTGGCCGACTGACGGCGGCAGGCGATCCACGACGGCTTGGATCGGCGACCGCCGCGCCGGTGGCACGTCAAGCACATCGACGTGCCAGCCGCGAAGGGTCAGACCTGCCCGTAGCGCGGCAACGCGGCTGCTGACCGCTCCAGGTGCGGCAACGCCGGTCGTCACGAAGGTGACCTGATGTGGCACCTACATCGTCGCCGTTGTGGTGGGTGAATCCTCCAGATCGGAGTTCCTGGCGTCCTCCGAGCGGCCGTAGGCCCAGATCCTGGTGGGTGTGCCGAGCAGACGCAGCGGATGGGCGCCAAGGAGGGTCAGCCCGCGCGGGTTCCTGGGTACCGGTGGTGGCACGAGGACGACGACCCGTCCGCCGGGACGGGTGATCCGGGCGAACTCGCGCAGCGCGTCACGCAGCCAGGCATGCGGGTCCCCGTCAACCGTGAACTGTTTCCCGAACGGGAGGTTGCTCACGACAGCATCGAAACCGCCGTCGGGATGCGGCAGCTTCAGCGCGTCCGCCTGCTCCAGGCGGATTCCCGGGAGGTTCGTGCTGGCGATGTCGACCGCCTCCGGGTCGACGTCCGAGCCACGCGCCTGCCAGCCGAGGTCGAGCGCTTCGCGGATGATCGTTCCTGACCCGCAGCAGGGGTCCAACAGTTCGCCGGGGTTCTGCCCAGCCAGGCGGACCATCGCGGCGGCGACGACTGGGCGCAGTGCCCCGTGACGTTCGCTTTCCCTGCCCTCGCCGTGTTGTCGCATCCGCCGGTCGGACAGCCGCAGGCCGGCGAGGAAGTGGCCCTTGCGGTATTCGAGTACCCAGATCTCCAACTCCGCCGGGTCGGCAGGGCGCCACCGCGGCCGATGCGTGGCGATCGTGTCAGTGACGGCACGGCGTAGTTCGGTCCGCTTGAAACGGCGTTCGTCCAGGACCCTGGTGATCACGCGATAGGTCATCGCGGAGCCAAGGTGGCGGACGAACCGGGCCCAAACCGACAGTGCCCGTTCCAGGCCGGTACGGGTGACGAGCGCCGCGGCAACCTGACGAGGCCCTGCGTTGCCGTCCGCTTCGCCGATCGTGGTGAACACGTCCTCGGCGAGCCTGAGATCAGACAGCTCCCACTGGGCTCCTCGGCGTGCCTGGAAACGGACGATGTCGGCGCGTCCGTCGAAGCCGGGCTTGTCGTCGGGGTCCAGGTCCGGATGGTCGGTGATCTCGGACGACAGGAGCCCGCCCAGGCCGGGCAGGGTGGCAGCGAGGAACCCGGGGACACCCGGACGAGACTCTGCCGGGTGCCGCGTCCTTTCACGGTGACCGGCCATGACCCCCAACCTACCAATGATCTGTCGCAGGTCGGTGAGCCCTCATCCCGGGGCCAGAACTTCGCGGAGATGCCGAGGGGAAGCGCCAAGATCGAACTTGTACGGCTCGTCACCCCGCCCCATCTCGATCAGGCTGACTCCTTCCTGGATCGCGGCGGCGGCTGCTTCGGCGAGAAGCTGGTGGCTCGGGCAGTAGCCGGCGAACTCCGGGTCGAAAGTGCTCATGTAGAGCAGGTCGGCCGAGCCCAGCCGGAAGTACAGGGCCTGCGCGATGGGGCGGTCCAGGTACAGAAGCTGGGCAAGCAGGCAGCGGCCGGTCCGGGCGAGCCCGCTGGCGGCGGTGGCGAGGAACTCGGGGAAACGAGGGTGGCGGTCCATCACCGGGAGTTCGTCGAACCTGCCGCGCGTCCGCCAGGCGGCGAGCCGGGCGGCGACGAAGTCGGGGATCGCGTCGTGGAGCTGGACGGGTTCGGTGATCCTGGTCATGGTGAGAGGGCCGGACCGCTCGCAGGCGCGGCGCAGCCGGCGCAGTTCCCGCCAACGGCCCCGAGACCAGCCGGGTATGCACGCCAGCGAGCCCCACGCCGAGTCCGGTTCGCGCAGGTGCAGGACCGGCGCAGGAGTGCCGGGTCGGTTCGGCGCGAAATCGACCAGGACACCGGCCGGCCGGACGTCGGTCAGGAGAACCGACGCCGTCGACGGCGACCGCGAGACGATCTCCTGGACGAGCCGTGCCACGGCTGGCCCGGCGTGCGGTGACTCCGGCCGTAACCGGACGTCGTGCTCGTCCCCGAGTGGGCTCCCCGCCCAGGTCAGTCCGTTCGCGCCGGCCGTCAGCGGCAGAATCCCGAGCGGACCGCTCTCGGTGGAGTTGGCGACCAGCAGCCGAGGCGAGCCGAGATCGGGAAAGAACCGCCAGGCGGCGAGGCACCAGGCCGGCGAGGTGAAGATGCCGCTGGCACCGTCGGCCGGCATCTCCTCCCAGACCGGAGCGTAGGCGGTGGCCTCCGCGAGCGTCGTGCACGTCGTGACGTCAATCACGGGCTGACTGGAACGGGCTGTAGTCGAAGCGGCCGAAGTAGTCGCGGAGCAAAGGAATGATCTGTTCCTGGCCGGAGAACGCCAGCTCCCGCCCTCGGATCTCGTTCTCCCAATGCACGGGAGTGGTCCAGATCCGCTGGTCGGAACGCCACGTGGTGGCCACCGGAGCCGGGACGAACTCGACGAGCGACAGCCACACCTGCTTGGGGACGAACAGCAGCTCGTCGTCCTCGTGGAACACCAGCCAGCGGTGCTTCTCGTATCCGGGATACCGCGGTGTCAGCGGTCCGACGTCCACGTCGAAGGTGCACTCGATCCACACGGATGGAACTTCGACGTAACCGCGGCGGGCCACCCTGCTCAGCTCTCGGCACACTGCGATCGGGTCGCGAACGTCCTCCAGGGTCTGTCCGCAGAAGGCGAAGTCGAACGACTTGTCGTCGAACGGCCAGGGGGTGTCGCAGATGTCGAACTGGTGCCACGTCGAGGCGTCGTACCGCTCGGGTCCAGGGCCCAGGCGACCGCCGCCCGCGCGGGTGTCGTACGGCAACAGGTCCACCACGTGGTCAGCGCGGTTGAGTGGCTTCCACCATCCGCCGACGTCGACTACCTGATCGTCAGGGCTGACGCGGGCCAGCGCCGCGGCGAGATTGTCCGGATGTGGGTCAGGAAAACGGATCAGATCCATATCACCCGGATGCTACGATCCTCCCGTCCTGATGCCAAGGGTAGTCAGGTTGTGACGGGGGATGGATGGTGGGCGGTGGCCGGGACCAACGGGTGCTCTTCCTCACCCATCACCTCCCGTGGCCAGCGTCCAGTGGCGGGCGGCTACGCGAAGCCCAGCTCCTGGAGCGGCTTGCCCACCGATTCGATATCGATCTTGTCGCGATCTCGAAGGTTCCGGAGGCTGACCGCCGCGCGGTCGACGAGGCTCTTGTCCGGGGAATTCGCGCGCAGGTCTTCGCGGCGCACCAGTCGCCTCGCCCGCGTCTCAGCCCGCATGTCAGACGGCATCGGTCCGCCAGTGCGCGTGCTCACCTCGCTTCCTGGTGGTCGCGCCACCAGGACTGTCTGGTTCACGTGGAAGGGCATTACCTGCTCGGACTGCTCCCGCCCCCGGCCCGCTCGCGTGCCCTGGTCGTCGAACACAACATCGAATCGTCTCTTCTCTGGCAGCAGGCAGACCTCGCGACCAGCGGCCGGGAACGCCGACGACTGCGCAGCGCCGCCACGCTGACGCAGGACACGGAGCGCCTTGCCTGGCGGACGGCGGCGGCCGTCGGAGCGATCACCCCCGAGGACTGCGCCGTGATCCGTCGGCACGCGCCGTTCGCCACGGTCCACCATCTGCCGAACGGAGCCGATCACCTACACGCCGCACCCGTCCCATGCGCGGACAGGGACGCGGCAGTCAGCGACCTGTTGTTCGTCGGGAACTTCGCCTACCCGCCAAGCCAGGATGCGGCCAGATGGCTGCTTACCGCGATTTTCCCGGCAGTGACGGCGAGCCGCCCTTCGACGACCCTCACCTTCACCGGCTCCGGTCCGCCGGCATGGCTTGTCGAGGCCGCTCGTGTCGACCCGCGGGTGAGGGTCACTGGCCCGATGTCCGACCTCACCGGATGGCTGGACGCCGCACAGGTCGTCGTCTGCCCTCTCCGTATCGGCGGGGGCGTGAAGGTCAAGGTCCTGGAAGCCCTCAGCCGGGGACGGGCAGTCGTCACGACATCGGTGGGCGTCCAGGGCCTCGGCGAGCTACCAGCAGGAGCGGTCCTCGTTCGAGACGACGCCTCTTCGATCGCCCAGTCCTGCCTTAGCCTTCTCGCGTCGGCCGAGATCCGCCGGTCCCAGCAGGAATGCGCACAGGACGCGGTGCGACTGCTGCCCACCTGGGACCAGGCCGCCGATGCGCTGGCCCGAGCATGGGATTCGTGGGCCGGTGTCACCCGCCGTCCCGACCTGGCTGTCACACCCTGATGAGCAGCGGAGCGCGCCGGGTCCTGCACGTCATCGTTCCGCAGAAGGCCGGAGCGGTCGGCGGAGCCGACCTTCACGTCCGCGACCTCGCCGTCGCGCAGCGCCGGGCAGGAAGCTGGCAACCGCTGATCCTGGCCCCGCGAGCTACCGCTCACTATCTCGGCCTGCTGAGTGAGGCGGGTCTGCCCGTCGTCACCACGCCGCCACCGCATGGTATCCGCTGCCTGGCGGAGCTGCCCCGCAGACACGGCGTCGCGCTCGTCCACGCCCACGGCTACGAGGCCAACTACCTCCTCGCGTCCATGCGGCTGCTGACCGGCACGTGGCGACGCATCCCGGCCGCGGTCACGGCGCACGGCTGGATCGAGACGACGCGATGGCTTCACCTGAAGTCCGCGTTGGACCGCCGCAGCGGTCGCGTTGCCGCCATCGCCTTCGCCACAGCCCACCGGCATGTCCACCAGCTCGACCATCCGGGCCGGACCGCCAGCATCGTCGTCCACAACGGCATCGACCCGCCGGACCCTTCGCGCCTGGAAGACCTGCGCCGGAACCGTCAGCACCTGCGGCGCACACTCGGCGTCCCGCCAGACTGCTTTCTGGCCGGGACGGTTGGCCGCCTGTCCCAGGAGAAGAGACTCGACCTCTTTCTTGAGGCAGCTCGATCCGTGGCGGCGGCCAGCCCTGCCGCGCATTTCCTTGTCGTTGGCGGAGGAAGCGAACTGCCGCATCTCCGAAGCATCGCCGTCGCACTCGGTCTCGACCAGCGAGTGACCTTCACCGGCCTCGTGGACGACACGACCTCGATCTACGCCGCGCTCGACGTCATGGTGCAACCCTCCGACATCGAAGGCTCGCCACGCACGGTTGTGGAAGCCATGGCCCATGAAGTACCTGTGGTCGCTACCGACGTCGGAGACGTCGCCCACCTGCTCGACTTCGGGAACGCCGGTGTCCTGATTCCTCGGCGCGACACCACGGCCTTGTCCGCGGCGGTTCTCGACCTCCTCGGCAATGGAGAAAAGGCACGCGTGCTCGCCAAGCTCGGGCGCCAGCACTATACGCGGAATTTCACGCTCGACCGGATGTGCCGAGCAGTCGCCGGCGGCTACGATCTTGTCTTCGACGGGAAAGATGCTCCGCAACGTGCGGGGAAGCCAGCGTGACCGGTGTCGACGGCACGCAGCTGATCGTCTCTCCGCATCTCGACGACGCCGCGCTGTCCGCAGGCGCGTGGATCGCGGAGCTGGCAAGCGCCGGGACGGAGATCCACGTCCTGACCTTGTTCGCGGGTTTCCCCGCCGACAACGACCTGTCTCCGGTGGCACGGGATTTTCACGACCGCTGTGGCCTGCCGCATAACGGCACCGCCTTCGAGATACGGCGCGCCGAGGACGCTGCTGCCCTCACCATTCTGGGGGCACACGCCCACCACGCAGACTTCCACGACGCGATCTACCGACGCCGGCCGGACCGCGCCTGGCACTGCACCCACGGCCAAGCGATGTTCGACACCTCGCTTCCAGCCGAACCCAACCTACGGTCGTCCCTTGAGGCAGCCATCGAGACGCGGTGCCACCGGCTACGACCCACCCGCATCCTGACCTGCGCGGGAATCGGCCATCACGTGGACCACCGTGCCACACGAGACGCAGCCCTCAGCGTGGCCGGCAGACTCGGAATCGCGGCCGAGACCTGGGAGGATCTCCCATACGCTGCGGAGGCAACGGCAGAGCGCCCGGACGTCGCGGGCACACCCATAGTTCGAGCACCAGCCCCTGAATCATGGTCACGGAAGTACGCCGCCATAGCGAGCTACACCAGCCAGGTCCGGATGCTGTGGCCTCAGGGACAGGACTGGGTGGAAGCGCTCAACGAGCATGCTCTCGCCCGCGACGCGGATGGCGCCGGCGAACTCTACTGGACGATAGAACAAGAATAGAAGTGCTTCGTCGCGGGTCCGGTAGCCGCGTCCCCGCCGTCACCCGCGATGTGACAACCATGTTGCCATTCAAGATCGCTGTGCAGGTGCGATGCCCAGCGGGGGTAGTCATAGTGGACTGGTCAATGTGGACCAGTGATCGCTGGCATCGACCGTGCATGTCACAGCGTCGCAGGTCAGCGCCCTGGTACCACCGACGCTCCGGGCCACTGGCTTTTGCATCGGTCCCCGATGACGCCGCCTCCTGCCACAGGAGGCGCTTCCCCGCACGATGACGGCGCTTCCCTGACGGTGACACTCCCACTGTCTCTTCGGCCCCTTCACGCTCGACCCCGCCAACGGTCCAGAGTCGGCCATGGGGGGATACGTCGGGAAGACGGTTCAACACGCCAGCATGGTTCTCTGCGGCTATAGCGGGCATACGATGAAGGCCCCCGACGCCGTCTGCCGGGGGTCTTTCTGCGGTGACGTGGGCTACCGGCAATGCCACTTCCACTATTTGGATCTTGGCTGGCTGTGGTGTGTCGGTTCGGGTGGATCTGCCGGGTTGACGGCATGATCCTGGGCTGTGACGGACACGGGTAGCCAGCTGACGGACTGGATTTCGTTGGGGGTCCTGACGTCGTTCGTCTCGCGGGACGCGGTTGATGAGGCGATCGAGGCGACCGGGAGAGGTGCCCGGCGTTCCGACACGACGATCCCGCCGCGGGTCGCGGTCTACTTCGTGATGGCGCTCGCGTTGTTCGCGGACGACGACTACGAGGCGGTCGCGTGCCGGCTCGCCGCCACCCTGGACGATCTCGATGTTGTCGGGCCGCGGTGGGAACCGACCTCGGGCGGGTTGACGAAAGCCCGCCAGCGGCTCGGTTCAGCGCCGCTGGCGGAACTGTTCTGCCAGGTCGCCGGGCCGGTCGCGGACCTCGACACGGTCGGGGCGTTCCTCGGCCCGTGGCGGCTGATGAGTATCGACGGACTGGAGTGGGACGTGCCCGCGTCCAGGGAGAACATCGCCGCGTTCGGCCTGCCCGCGGGCCGTGACGGCGCGCCGGGGGCGCTCCCGAAGGTCCGCGCGGTCACCGTGTCCGAGTGCGCCTCGCACGCGCCGGTGCTGGCCGCGTTCGGCCCGGCCGGTGGGGCGAAGCCCGCCAGCGAGCAGGCCCTGGCCCGCACCCTGTACCCGCGGCTGGCTGAACGCTGGCTTCTGCTCGCGGACCGCAACTTCTACTCCTGGACGGACTGGTGCACCGCCGCGGACACCGGCGCGGCGTTGCTGTGGCGGGTCAAGGCCAGCCTGCGGCTACCGCCGCTACGCGCGTTGTCCGACGGCTCGTACCTGACGGTCCTAGTCAACCCGAAGATCGGTGGGAAGGCGCGGGACGCACTCGTCGCCGCGGCCCGGGCCGGTGAGGTACTCGATCCGGCGAAGGCCCGCTACGCCCGTCTCGTCGAGTACGACGTGCCCGACCGCGACGGCGACGGGAAACACGAGATCATCGGCCTGCTCACCACGATCTGTGACCCGCGGGAGGCGACCGCGACCGCCCTGGCCGGGGCGTATCGGCACAGATGGGAACACGAGATCGGCAACAGGCAGCTCAAGACCTACCTACGCGGCCCGGGGAAGGTCCTGCGCTCGAAGCACCCCGACACCGTCTACCAGGAGATCTACGGCTACCTGCTCACCCACCACGCGATCAGTGCGCTGACCTGCCAGGCCGCGACCGCCGCCGGGATCGACCCCGACCGGATCAAGTTCAAACGCGCTGTGAGGATCATCCGGGACCGGGTCGTCACCGACCCGGCTTTTTCCCCCTGGCCAGCGGGCACGCACTCAGGGTGAGACCGCCACCGACATCACCCGACCGACCCGGCTCAACACCCGCCGCGAACGCACCTACCCCCGCGTCGTCCGCCGGGCGCGCCACAACCAGTATCCGGTCAAGAAACCCGGCCAGCGCGGCCTCCGCCACCACGCCCCGCCCACGATCAGGCTCGCCAACCCCACGAAACCCCAGCTAGCAGCTTGATCGACTTAGTGGAAGTGGCATTGGGGCTACCAGGGGTCGTTCAGGTCTCGCCACACGATCCGCACACGCTGAACATCATCACCCTCGACAGTCCCGTTTCCGCCGACGATCACACCGTCGATCAGTTGGGTGAGGATCACCCGCTTGGCCGCGATGTCCTCGCCCAGCCCGTCCCAGCCCACGGCGCCCTCCACGGGCAGCGTGGCGCGCCGTCGCGCGCTGG
Source organism: Frankia sp. CeCAU1 (assembly GCF_977971845.1). Classification (NCBI taxonomy): domain Bacteria; kingdom Bacillati; phylum Actinomycetota; class Actinomycetes; order Frankiales; family Frankiaceae; genus Frankia; species Frankia sp. CeCAU1. The sequence goes on from NZ_CDWWXA010000021.1 coordinate 40,019, forward strand.
TGTGCATCCGGGCCTCAGCCGCGCGGATCTGGCGGACGATGGCCTTGTGGGCATCGTCGTAGGCGTCATCGTCCATCTTCCCGGATGCCCACCGGTCCGCCAGCGCGCTCTTGCGGGCCTCCAACGTCCCCAGCTCAGCGGCGGCCGGGTCGTCCATGGCCACAGGCCGGAGAACCAGCTCGTCGAGACGCCCCCGCACGGCACGGGAGACCAGCCCGACGAGGAAGGCTTCTCCGATTCGGACCTTGGCCGGACAGCGGCCGTCACGCCGCTGGCAGTACAGCCGCTTCCCGTTCGTGCCGTTCCCGGTCAGCTTGTGCCCGCACGAGGCGCAGTAGACGAACCCCGCCAGCATGCGCCGAAGCTTCTCGGCGTTGGCGTTGGTCCGCCGCGAGGCGTCCGTGAGGATCGCCCGGATCTGCTCCCACGTATCGACGTCCAGAATCGCCGGCCACACCGCTTGGCCCATGACCGCGATGGTTCCCGTGCTGCGCCGCGTGCTGCGGGTCTGGTAGCCGCGCATACCGATCAGACGCGGGTTGACCATCATCTCCTTGAGGGTGGTCGCCTCCCACGCCCGGTATGGGCATGGGCAGTCGGTCCACGCCCGGCGGCCCTTGACGTTGTTCGGGCAGGCCGCCCGGTGGGTCTTCGTCACGGTCGGGACCGCCTCGGCGTTGAGCGTGCGGGCGATGGCGCCCAACGGCACGCCCGCGAGGATGTTGGCGGCGATGCGGCGGATAACCGCCGCCTCGTCCGGCACGAGGGCGTGGAAGTCTCGTACGGGCTTGCCGGCGTGGTCGGTGGCGACGATCGGCCCGTAGCCGTACGCCCGAGGCCCGCCGTGGTGGCGGCCCTGCTCTGCCCGCTGCTGTGCTGCCCGCGCGAGACACCCGCTCCGCGGTGCGCTCGGCCTCGCCTGCGTCGATCGAGAAGATGATGTCGGCCATCATCCGGCCGTCGGCGGAGGTGAAGTCCATGGTGGTGCCCTTGACCGGTATCAGCATGACGTTGCGGGCCTTGAACAGTTCGATCACGCGCATGCGGTCGGGCCGGTTGCGCAGGAAGCGGTTCGACGTCCACGCGATCACCGCGTCGATCTCCCCGGCCCGCGCCATGGCCAGGATGCGTTCGAACTCCGGCCGGTAGTCCTTCGTGGCCGACAGGTCGTTGTCCGTCAGCACGTCGATCAGGTCGACGTCGTCACGCCGTTCGGCAAGCTCCCGGATGTCCTCGTCCTGGCGGGTGACCCCGGCTTCGATCCCTTCACGGTCATCGGAGATCCGGCGGTAGCCGATCGTGCGCAGCTTGCGAACCACTCCCGAACCGTACGTGTCCGAAGCGTCCGACCACAGCGTGATGGCGGGCCTCATGCGGCCACGCTCCCCAGTTCGTGACCGCACTTCGCGCAGTGGGAGTGATCGAAGACGTTGGGGATGTGCGGGCAGGGAACGAGCGTCAGCCGCTCCCCACGCGGCCACGCGCGGCACGTGAGCGCGGACCGATCGAACGGGCGGTAGTAGACGATGGCCCCGCCCTCGTCGAGCCGGGAGATGTAGTCGACCCATCCCAGCGGCGTAGCCATGCCAACCCGGACGTCGGCAACGTCCCACCGTCACCGGGACGTCGCCCCGCGTGGCCTCCTCGTCGGCGGGAGCCTCCTCGACAAGTCCCAGA
>NZ_CDWWXA010000021.1:42090-48808 GCF_977971845.1 Frankia sp. CeCAU1
CGCTGTCGGCCCGGTAAGAGACCGAGCCTTCGCGAACGAGGGTCAGCGCGCGGCGCTGAGGGTCCGACAGCCGCGGGGCCTTGCTGGTGTGTGCGTCCATGGGGTCGACGGCACCCATCTCGCACTCGCACGGGCCTTCATCCACCGCACCCACCCGGACCCCGAACAGGCAGCCACCGCAGCAAGCGACGCCCTCATGATCGTTGACGGCAAGGAAGTGACCAACGGCCCGACCTTCAACCGGGCCGCCGGTATTTGGCGCACCCTCGCCCGCAACGAGGAGTGGGCACGGCTCGAACCCGTCCGCGACCTGGGTGAACAGGTCTCATCCGAGCGCCGTGCGCTCCCAGCAGGCCCAACCATCTAGATCGTTGCCAAAGTTCTCTACGGGGTCGAGTTCCGGCAGGCGATGGGCTCTTCGACGGTTGCCGGACCCGCCCGAGAAAGGACGAGCCCCTCATGGCCCAGATCGATGACCACCGGTGGATGACGCGGGCCATCGAGCTCGCTCACCGCTGCCCGCCCGCCACCGGTGCCTACTCGGTGGGTGCCGTCATCGTCGGCGAGAACGGCGAGGAGATCGCGTTCGGGTTTTCCCGCGAGGTCGACGACACGGTGCATGCCGAGGAGTCCGCGCTCGCGAAGGTCGCTCCCGATGACCCCCGGCTCGCCACCGCGACGATCTACAGCACACTCGAACCCTGCTCCCAGCGCATGTCGTGGCCACGCACCTGCACCCAGCTCATCCTGGAAGCGAAGATCCCCCGAGTGGTCATCGCCTGGCGGGAACCCAGCCTGTTCGTCGCCGACTGCCAGGGCTACGAACTGCTCGGCGCGGCCGGGGTCACGGTCGTGGAAATGCCCGAGCTCGGCGAGCGGGCCCGCGCCACGAACGCTCACCTGGCCGTCTGATCATCGGCTGGATCACCCGCGATGGCGCCCGGGTGGGCCGGTGCCTGCCCCGGCTGCCGCGCGGGAGTCGGTCCTGGGGATCTTCTTGCCCGGCGGCGACGCGTGTGGGGCGCGCCGACGGATATCGTAGGTGGCGCGGCGTCGCCGTGCCGCCACGCCGCTGGCTGATCGAAACCAGGGGCGCGCCTTCCCTCTCAGTTGAGGTGGCTCAGCGGTGGAGGTGGCTCAGCGGTGGAGGTGGCTGCGGCGGTGCGGTCGGCGCAACCGCGAGGGGGTGGGTCGGTGGGCGTGATCCGGGTGGAACCATACGGCGGCCGCGACTTCGGCGTCGAGGTCGCGGAGGAGACGGCTCCGGGAGTCCGCGGGCTCTCCTTCAACTACCGGGTGCGGGTCGATGACAAGGTGCTCGCGGCGGTGGGGCTCTCGCCCGACGATGTGCCGGGCCTGATCGCGTTGGTCCGCGCGTCGTTCGCGTTCCTGCTCGCGCGGGAACCGGCCGGGTCCATCCTGCCCACCTTCGAGCTGTCCGAGATCACCCGCTACTTCCCGAGCTATCCGGCGGAGATCGCCGGCAGCGTGCCGAGATGAGCGGGGCCGGGGCATCGGGGGACGTCCGGGCATCGGGGGACGTCCGGGCATCGGGGGACGTCCGGGCATCGGGGGACGTGGACGCCTTGCTGCTCGTCTCGTTCGGGGGTCCCGAGGGGCCCGGCGACGTGTTGCCGTTCCTCCGTAACGTGACCAGGGGCCGGGACATCCCCGCCTCCCGGCTGGCGGTCGTCGCCGAGCAGTACCACCTGTTCGGTGGGCGTAGCCCCCTCAACGAGCAGAACCGGGCGCTGGTCACCGCGTTGCGTGCGGAGCTGCCCGGGCTGCCGGTCTACTGGGGGAACCGGAACTGGGCGCCCTATCTGACCGACACGGTCGCCCAGATGGCCGCCGACGGCATCCGGCGTGCCGCGTGCTTCGTCACCTCGGCTTTCTCGTCCTACTCGGGATGCCGGCAGTACCGGGAGGACCTCGCGGCAGCCGCCGCCGCGGTGGGGGACCGTGCGCCCGAGCTGGTGAAGCTGCGGCTGTTCTTCGACCATCCGGGGTTCGTGGAGCCGATGGTGGACCGCGGCGTCGCGGCGCTGGCCGACCTGCCGGCGAAGGTGCGTTCCGATGCCCATCTGATCTTCACCGCCCATTCGCTCCCCCTCGCGCAGGCCCGCGCCAGCGGGCGTGGCGAGGGCGCCTACGCTCGCCAGCTGCGGGCCACCGCAGCGGTGGTCATCGAGGGGATCGAACGCATCACCGGCGTGCGTCATCCCTTCGACCTGGCCTTCTGCAGCCGCAGTGGATCGCCGGACGTGCCGTGGCTCGAGCCGGACGTGCGCGATCGGCTCGCGCAGCTGGCCGCGGCGGGGGCCGCCAGTTCCGTGATCATTCCGCTGGGGTTCGTCAGTGATCACATGGAGGTCCGCTACGACCTCGACGTGGGGGCCCTGGAACGGGCGCGGGAGCTGGGCCTGCCGGCGACGCGGGCGGGCACCGTCGGGGTGGATCCGCGGTTCGTCTCGATGGTGGGAGAACTGATCGAGGAGCTGCGTCGTCCCGGCGGCGTCCGACGGTCGCTGACCGGCCTCGGGCCATGGCCGGCGGACTGCCCCGCGCACTGCTGCGAGCCCCTCGGGCCGCCGCGGACCTGAACCCCCGCGGACCCGAATCCGGGGTGGTCCTGAATCCGGGAGGGCGGGCGAGGGCGGACCGCATGGCGGTGCGGCCATACTGATGGGGAACCGATGCTGATGGGGAACCGATACTGATGGGGAACGAAGCGATCAGGACCGAACGACGAAGCGAGTCAAGGTAACGGAGCGATCGGAGATATGCGGCGCTACGTGTTCGAATCCCCGGAAAGGTTCGTGGTGGGAACCGTCGGCCAGCCGGGTGACCGGGTCTTCTTCCTGCAGGCTGCCGGGCGTGGTCAGGTCGTGACGGTCGGTCTGGAGAAAACCGAGGTCACCGCTCTCGCGGAGGGGCTGACCGCGTTGCTCGGCCAGGTGGGCCAGACCCAGGGCATCGTGCTTCCGACCGCTTCGGACGTCGAGATCGATCTTGCCCCGCTGGATGCCCCGTTCGAGGAGGACTTCCATCTGGGCCAGCTCACGGTGTCCTGGGACGGCCACCGGGTCTTCGTCGAGGCGGCCGGGCTGTCCCCCGGGGAGTTCCGGCTCCCCGAGAGCGAGGACGAGCTCGACTCGTTGCGGGTGGGACTGTCGATCAAACAGGCCCGTGCCTTCATCGAACGGGCCCGCACGATCGTCGCAGCCGGGCGTCCACCGTGCGTCCTGTGCGGTCGCCCGGACGATCCGGCCGGGCACTTCTGCCCTCGGCTGAACTGACCGGAGCCGGCCGGGGCGGACAGCCGGCGATCGTCAGTTCGAGGGCGGCACGGGGGCATACGTCGGGTCGAAGGCGTCGTAGGCCGCCGCGTAGGCGTGACGCACCGCTGCGGAAAGGCTGCGCAGCGCCGCGGACCTGCGGGCGATCTCGCTCGCGGTCACCGCGGCACCGTCGTCCCGGGCGGCGAGGTCGAGCAGGGTCGACAATCGCTCCGCCCGGGCCAGCAGGGCGTGCGCCCCCGGTGGATGACCCGGGCCCAGCCCCGGGCCCGGGTCATCCACCCCGCGGTCGCGCAGCAGGGCGAGCACCTCGGGGCGGGCGCTTGCGATGTCGAGGTCGATGAGCGCGGCCGTCGTGGTGCGGATCGCGTTGCTGAGGTCGTGTTCCGCGGCGCGCAGGCCGGCTCCGGGCGGTGGCACGCGGGACGCGACGAGCACCCGCCAGTGCACCGACTCCAGCCGCCCCTCCAGGGCCGGCCCGTGCACGACGACCCCGGGGACGAGCACCAGCGGCGGGTTCGGGCCGATCACGATGATCGCCTCTCCGGCGGTGATCGCGTCCCTGTTCACCTCCGCCGGGCCGGGCAGGCCGGTGGCGTCCCCGGGTGCGGGCAGGACCAGCCGGAGCCGTTGCGCTCCGGCCGAACGCAGGGCTCCCAGGCCCAGCACGAGCGGCTCGTCGCCGAGGGTGTGCGGCGCCGCCTCGCCACCGAGCGCGCGGTGCATCTGGGTGATGACGTCGTCGAGCCCGACGAGCCCGGCAAGCCACGCATTGCCCCATCCGGTGAGGACTCCGGACCGGGGCGACGCTGACAGGGCGGGAAGCACATTGCCTACCGTAGGCAATCGAGGAGCCTTCAGGCTCGCCGAGGGGGCCGTACCAGACCTTTTTCCGGATGATAGCGCCATTTGTCGCCTCTGGGCAGGCACCGCCCGGCCAGCCAGGGCAGGCCCACGCTCAGCAGCCAGTAGGAGTGCTCGATGATTCCCGGAGCCGGTTCCTCATGATCGGGTCCGTCCGGCATACCCACGAGTGGTACCCCGGCGTGCGACAGACGGTGGGCGAACGCCTGCGCGATCAGGCGGTGGCCGCGTGGCCCCGGGTGGATCCGGTCCACGTCGAAGCTGGACCGGCTGCGCACCGCAGGGTGCCCGCAGAGGTCGACCATCAACACTCCGGGGTCCGTCCGGGCCGAGGCCTGGACCGCCGCGTTGAGCCGTTCGACCCGTTCGCTCAGGATCCGGCCGAACGGCGCCGGCACCGGGAGCAGCCGGCTGGGATCGGGCATGGTAGCGGTGAGGACGACGACTCCGTCGGCCCGCAGGCGGCCCACCGTCCAGACCAGGTCCTGGCGTAACCGCAGCGGATCGAACGTCGGTTTCAGCACGTCGTTCATGCCGGCGATCACACTGGCGATCTGGGGGCCCAGCGACAGGGCGACGGGAAGCTGACGGGTACGCACGTCGTGCGTGGTTGCTCCCGTGGTGGCCAGATTGGTGAATTCCATGGCGCCGGCCGGGCCCAGGCACGCGGCGAGCCGGGCGGCGAAGCCCCGTCCTCCCGTCGCGGGGCGGCGGTGTTCGCGTCCCATCGTCACGCCGTCGCCGAGGCCGACCGTGATGCTGTCGCCCAGCGCGACGAACCGCCGGGATCCGGTGCCGGAGTCCATGGCTCTGCCCGCCTTTCAGGCCGCGAGTCAGGCCGCGAGCGGCGGCGCCGGTGGCTGCGGGAAGGCCGTGCCCGGGGCGGCCGGACCGGGCGAGTCGTGGCAGGCAAGGAAGCCCGTGACCGTGGCCGACCAGGGGAACTGCTCCGCGCGGGCCCGGGCCGCGATCCGGCGCGCGTGGATCTGCGCAGGCGGGGCGGACAGCAGGTCCACGACGGCGTCGGCGAACGTGAATCCGCTACCCGCGGCGATCGTGCCCACTCCCGGGACGATCAGTTCGGCGAGCGCGCTGGCGTGGTGCACCACTGCCGGGGTGCCGCTGGCGAGCGCCTCCAGAGCGGCCAGCCCGAAGGTCTCCACCGGGCCGGGGGCGAGCGCGAGGTCGGCGGTCGCCAGCAGGCCGGCGAGCCGTTCCCGGTCGGCCACGAACCCGAGGAAGGTCACCGGCAGCCCGGCCGCATGCCGTTCCAGCCGGCCCCGATGGGCCCCGTCACCGGCGATCACCAGGCGCGCCGGCACCCGGCGGCGGACGAGTTCGGCTGCCGCGTCCACGGCGAGGTCGACCCGCTTCTCCGGTGCCAGCCGGCTGGCCACCACCAGCAGCGCCTCCTGGTCACGGGCGAAGGCGCGTCGCAGGGTCAGGTCGTGGTGGGCGGAGGAGAAACGGTCGAGCTCGACGCCGAGCGGAACGTGGCGCAGGTTGCCGGCGCCGATGCGGACGAACTCCGCCGCCGCCCAGGCCGTCGTCGCCACGACGGAGTCGAAGGCGGCCGCGAGCGAGGCGTTTGCCCGGTCCGCGGCTGTCGAGACCGGCAGGACTCCCCGCAACGGTGCGGGTGTCCAGGTGCCGAGCAGGCGGTCGAGCCGCTCGTGGCTGACGACCAGCGACGGCACCCCGCGCCGGCGGGCCCATCGGGCCAGCGGACGCAGGGTCGCCCGGTCGTGGACCTCGAGTCGGTCGGGCCGTTCCCGGTCGAGCAGGTCGGCGACGCGCCACGGCTCGGTGATGATCCGGTAACCGGTTCCGGGTAGCCGGGGGGCGCGCAGTTGGAGCACGCGGGCATCCGGCCGGACCAGTTCGGCGTCCTGCTCGCCCGGAATGATCTGGACGACCTCGTGGCCCGCCGCGGTGTAGCCGGCGGCGAGGTGGCGCAGTGTCGTCCGGATGCCGCCGGAGGCCGGCGCGACGAAGTTTGCCGCCTGCACGATCTTCATGCTGACCACCCGTCGTCGTTTCCCGTCCCGGGCCGCTTGCGTGCGTCCCATCCGTCCCGTCGTCCGCCCCGCCGTCCGCTCCGTCCCTCGATGACCGGGCCGGGGTGCCTGAGGCGGCCGAAGCGACCGGCCCCGCCGCCGGTGCCGAGCACGTCACGGTAGTGGCCGAGCAGCTCGTCGCCGATCGCGCTCCACCCGCATCCCGCGACCGACTCCCGGGCCGCCGCACCCATCGCCACCCGACGAGGGAGGTCGTCGGTCAGGGCCGCGACCTGCGCCCGCAGGGCCGCGGGGTCGCCGGGAGTGTAGTGCAGCCCGGTGCGGCCGTGCTCGACAACGTCAAGCAGCCCGCCCGCCGCAGGGGCGACCACCGGTACCCCGCTCGCCTTGGCCTCCTGCGCCGCCTGGCAGAATGTCTCGTGGATGCCGGTGTGGACGAAGACGTCGAGGCTCGCGACCGCGGCCGAGAGCTCCTGCCCGGCGCGGAATCCGAGGAACGCCGCGTTCGGCATCGACCGGGCCAGGGTGGGACGGGAG
>NZ_CDWWXA010000022.1:0-39864 GCF_977971845.1 Frankia sp. CeCAU1
ACGATGCAACGGCGGGACGCGATGCGTCGTCCATGCGCCAGACTGGTCAGATGTCCGCCACCCTCGTCGCGTCCGGCCTCACCGTCACCCGCGGTGGGGCGACCGTCCTCGACGGCGTCTCCCTCACCGTCGCGCCCGGCGACCGTCTCGGCGTGGTGGGGCCCAACGGCGTCGGTAAGTCGACGCTGTTGCGTGCCCTCGCCGGGCAGGTGACGCCCGACGCGGGCCGGGTGGATCTCGCGCCGCCGACCGCCAACGTCGGCCTGCTCCCCCAGGAACCCGACCGCCACCCCGGGGAGACCCTGCGGGCCTTCCTCGCCCGTCGCACCGGCGTCGCCGCGGCGCAGGCCGAGCTCGACGCCGCGACCGAGGCGTTGGCCCTGGGCATGTCCGGGGTCCCTGGCATGTCCGGGGCTCCTGGCATGTCCGGGGTCGACGACCGCTACAGCGTCGCCCTGGAGCGGTGGCTGGCGATCGGCGCGGCCGACCTCGACGCCCGCGCCGAAGAGGTGTGCGCCGATCTCGGTCTGCCCGCGGGCGCGCTCGACAGCCCGACGACGGCGTTGTCCGGCGGGCAGGCCGCCCGGGGATCGCTGGCCGGCGTCCTGCTGTCCCGGTTCGACATCACCCTGCTCGACGAGCCCACCAACGACCTCGACTTCGACGGGCTGGAACGGCTCGAGCGGTTCGTCCAAGGCGTGCCCGGGGCGCTGGTCGTCGTCAGCCACGACCGCGAGTTCCTCGACCGCACCATCGACACCGTCGCCGAACTCGATCCGCACCGGCACGGCCTCACCCTCTTCGCTGGCGGATGGACGGCGTACCTGCAGGCCCGCGAGGTCGCGCGGCGTCAGGCCCGGGAGCGGTACGAGGAGTACGCCGGCCAGCGAGCCGATCTCGTCGCTCAGGCGCAACGCCAGCGGGAGCAGGCGGTGCGGGGTTCGGTGCGGGCGAAGCGGCGGATGCCCGACGGTGACCGGGCTGCCAAGGGAGCCCGGATCGAGGCGGCGACGAAGAGCGCGGCCAGGGTCCGGTCCATCGAGTCCCGCATCGACCGGTTGGCGGAGGTCGAGGAGCCCCGCAAGGAATGGCAGCTGCGCATGTCGATCGCAGCCGCGCCCCGGTCGGGCGATGTCGTCGCGACATTGACCGGCGCGGTGGTGGCCCGGTCGGGCTTCACTCTGGGGCCGGTTGATCTGACGATCGCGTGGGCGGACCGGGTGGTGATCACCGGGCCGAACGGCGGGGGCAAGACGACCATGCTGGGTGCGCTGCTCGGCCGCATCCCCCTGGCCCGGGGGCACCAGGCACTCGGGTCCGGCGTGCGGCTCGGCGAGATCGACCAGGCCCGCGGCCTGTTCCGGGGTGAGGCCACGGCGCTGGCCGTCGCCGAGCGGGCGACCAGTTGGCCGGCGGGTGAGGTGCGCACCCTGTTCGCGAAGTTCGGTCTCGGCCCGGATCAGGTCACCCGGCCGGCGGCGTCCCTGTCGCCGGGAGAACGCACCCGGGCGGGGCTCGCGCTGCTGCAGGCGGTCGGCGTGAACTGCCTGGTGCTCGACGAACCCACCAACCACCTTGACCTTCCGGCGATCGATCAGCTCGAACAGGCGCTGGCCGGCTATGCGGGCACCCTGCTACTCGTCACCCATGATCGGCGCATGCTCGACACGGTCGCCGTGACCCGCCGGCTGCACGTCAACGGCGGCCTCGTCACCGAGAAGCCCCTCGTCACCGAGAAACCATTGTGACGGCTCGCCGAGAACGTCAGGCGCCGGTGTTTGGCCAGAATGCCGCATGGGGAAACGGGGAGTCCGTGGTGGTCGCGGAACCGAGCACGGCGTTGTTCGGGGTGGTGGCGTTGCCCGTGCTCACCGGTCCTCCGAGGGTGCCCAGATCGGTCAGCCGGCCGCGGTACCAGCGGAACGCGTGGCTGCCCTGACCCGAGGGCACCGTCCCGCACACCACACCGTGATCATTGAGGCCGAGAAGCTCCAGCGGGCCGAGCGGTGAGGTGATCGGGATGCGGCGACCCGCGATCCACAGGAACCCGCCACCCGACGGTCCGAGGCTGCGCACCAGCACCTGACCGAGCCTGTTCACGGCGACCGCCTCGCTGTGCAGGTCACTGCCGAGGGTCCCGAGATCGGTCATGCGGCCGCCGTCCCACAGGAACGCGCGGGAATGGCCGTCCGAGGTCTCGCTGGTCCCCACGATCTGCCTGGCGTTGTTCACGTCGGCGACGACGGTCGAGGAACCGCCGAGGGTCCCGAGATCCGATATTGTGCCGGCCGACCAGAGAAACCCGTGGCTGGCGCCCTCCCGGGTGACGCTGTTACCCACCACCCTTCCCTGCACCGTGACGGCCACGGCGGAACTCAACGGTCCGCCAAGCGTGCCCAGATCCGTCATCGTGCCGTTCGACCACCGGTAGGCGTGCTGCTCGCCCGTATTGGTGGTGCTGGTCCCCACGATGAATCCGGTGTCGCTGACGTCGACCGCGGTACTGGACTGTCCGCCCTGACTGGGGGTGCCGCCGAGGAATCCCAGCGACTGATAGACGCCACGGTTCCAGCGGAACGCCTCCCGGCTGTAACGCGTGGTGTTCTCGCCGACGACCACGCCGGCCTCGCTCACCGCGGCCGGCCGGCTGTTCCCCGGCAGGCTGCGCACCGTACCGTCGTGGTAGACGAACCCACTGAGCTCGGATGATGAGGTCTGCCAGTAGCCCGCGAAAAGGCCTGCGGTGTTGCCGCCGGTGAGGAGACCGGAGACCCCGGTCGGGGATGGAATGTCCACGACGGCGGGTCGGGTGGGCGCGGGTGGGGAGGACGGCGCCGCGGTGGCCGCGCCCGCCGCGGTGGCCGCGGTGGCGGAGCCGAGGTAGCCGAGCGACCAGGGCGCGAGGGTCGTGGCCACCGTGGCGGCACGGATGAATGTCCTTCGATCGTTCATCGCGAAATGATCTCCTCTGGTCGGCTGCCACGGTCAGCCGTCGACGGTGATCGGCCGACGTCGGTCGACCGGCTGGAGGAGTTCGTGGAGCCATCACGCAATGCCAACTCTCCGAGGCCGGAGGATTGCAACATGATCTACCGTCGTCAACCAACGACACGCTGGCACCGTCGGCGGCTCACCCCCTCGGCTTGGCGGTGACGGTCGGGTCAGGATGAAGGACGATGTTTCGCCACCAGGCCGGGCGCACCAGTGGGACACTGACCGGGTGAATGCGCTCGGGACGAGCCGTGACTCCGCGCCGGCAGCGATGCCCTCTGACGCCCGGCGGATCCTCGTCGTCGGCAGCGGCGGGGCGGGCAAGAGCACCCTGGCGCGTGAGCTCGCGCGCCAGACCGGACTGCCGCTCGTGCATCTCGACCGGTACTTCTGGCAACCGGGATGGGTCGAGACACCCACGGCGCAATGGCGGTCCGTCGTTGCCGACCTCGTCGCCGAGCCCGCATGGGTGATGGACGGGAACTACGGCGGCACGCTGGACCTGCGCATTCCCGCCGCCGACCTCATCGTGTTCCTGGACCTGCCGCGGCGGATCACCATCCCACGAGTCCTGCGACGCTGGGCACGGTGGCACGGGCGGAACCGTCCCGACCTCGCCGCGAGCTGCCCAGAACGGCTCGACCTCGCTTTTCTCACGTGGCTGTGGAGATATCCGAGTACCAGCCGCAACCGTCTCGCCGACAGCATCGCCGAACACCACGCCGGACACCGGGTCGTTCGTCTGTGTACCCCGCGTGAGGTTCGTCTCTGGCTGGCCGCCGTGGCCTATTCGGGAGTTCCAGCGGCCCGCCCGTGACGGCCACCGGCCGTCACCCGGCCGTCACCCGGCCGTCGGCCAGCCGTCACCCGGCGGCCGTCGCCGGTGAATGTGGGGGGACCTGAGCACGGTCTGCGGTCCCTGGACCGTGCCTTGCTCCCCACGTGCCTTGCTCCCCACAATGTGGCCGGACAATGTGGCCGGCGTCGGTGCTTCCCGCGCCCGAGGGTTCCCCTCGGTGGTGGGTATGACGGTACCGGGCACCTGTGTGCCATGTTGGCGTAGCGTGCTCGCTCGGGCTCTGCCGGATGTCGGGGGACCGCGCCGGATGTCGGGGGACCGCGCCGGACGCCTGGCTGACCCGGGCATGACCCGGCTTGGAGACCGGATCGGACCCGGGCATGACCCGGATCGGAGACCCGAATAGAACCCGGACATGATCTGACGACCGTGACGCGAAGGGCCGACAGTGAGCGCAGTGACAATCGACGGCAAGGCCGTCGCCCGCAGAGTGCGTGAGAACGTGGCCAGGGAGGTCGCTGAGTTCCGCGACCGGACCGGCATCCAGCCCGGCCTCGCGACCGTGCTCGTGGGTGACGACCCCGCGTCCGCCGTGTACGTCGGTGGCAAGCGTCGGGCCTGTGTCGAGGCCGGCATGGCCGACCTGCATCAACACCTGCCGGCCGACACCTCCCAGGAGAAGGTCGCGGCGCTCTTGGATGATCTTGCCGCCGATCCGGCCGTGTCGGGTATTCTGCTGCAGCTTCCGGTGCCCGAAGGCTTGGACGGGGCCGCGCTCGTCGGCCGGATCCCACCCGGGAAGGACGTTGACGGGCTCACCACCGCCAGCGTCGGTCTGCTCGCCCGGGGTCTGCCGGGTCTGCGGCCCTGCACACCGTCCGGGATCATCGAGTTGCTGGACTCCTACGACGTCGAGTTGTCCGGTACGCCCACGGTCGTCGTCGGTCGTTCGGAGCTGGTCGGTCGTCCGGTGGCAGCGCTGCTGGTGGGACGTAACGCGACCCTAACGATCTGTCACTCCCGTACACGGGACCTGGCGGCGGTCTGCCGCGGCGCCGACGTGCTCGTCGTCGCAGCGGGAAAGCAGGCGATCATCGGCGCCGACGCGGTGAAGCCGGGCGCCACCGTCATCGACGTCGGCATGCACCGGACCCCGCAGGGCCTGCGTGGCGACGTGGATTTCGAGGCGGTGCGCGAGGTGGCCGGGAAACTGACCCCGGTGCCGGGCGGGGTGGGGCCGATGACGATCGCGATGCTGCTGCGCAACACCCTGCTCGCTGCGCAGGCCGCCACCGGGGCTGACGGTCCGGGCTGACGGTCATCGCAAGCCGCTTACCGCACCGGGTCACCCCGGGCTTGCGGGTCACATCCCTGACGTGAAGGTTTTCATCGGTTCTTCGCCCGCCGGCCGGTGGGGCCTACGAGTTCCGTCGGTGGCATGCGCCAGAATCGCCATCGTTGGGCAGGATGTGCGTTCGGCGTGGGGAGACGGGCATGACCAGCGGGGACGAGTCCGAGCTCAGGGACGGCGGCGGGTCGGCGGCACGGGCGCCGTCCTCGCCAGCGCCAGCGTCGGCGGCACCGCCCCCGCCGGGGCCGGCTGTCGCCGGGACCGACGCGGTGCGCAACGCCCCCGGGGACGGCAACGGCACCCTGGCGGATTCCGCTTCCGGCCCCGCCGGTTCCGGTGGCCGTCCGGCGCGCGCCCGCCGGCCACGCATCGTCTACGTCTTCGCGGTCCTGGCCGTCGGCTGGCTCCTGCTCGGCGGCGTCGGCGGATCCTACCAGGGCAAGCTCGGTGAGGTCCAGAAGAACGACAATGCCGCCTACCTCCCGAACTCGGCCGAGTCGACCAAGGTCGACACCGCGTCGCGGCAGTTTCGCTCCGTGCGGACGATTCCCGGCTTCGTCGTCTACGACCGCCAGGGCGGGCTGACCGCGCAGGACAAAGCCAAGATCACCGCCGACGTGAGGTCCTTCGCCGGGATCCACGGGGTGGACGCCGGCCAGCTCGGGCCGCCCCAGTTCGCCCGCAACGGCGCTGTGGCCGCCGTGGCCGTGCCGCTCGTCGCCCAGGACGGCGGCCGCGAGGTCAAGGGTGATGAGCTCGTCGACGCCGAGAAGGCCGTCGTCGCGGCCGCCCGCGACGGGGCACCGGCCGGTCTCGCCGTGCACCCGGCCGGGCCGGGGGGTCTGCTCGTCGCCTTCATCGAGGCGTTCTCCGGCCTCGACGGGCTGTTGCTGCTCGCCGCGGGCCTCGTTGTCGTGGGCATCCTGCTGCTCGTCTATCGCAGCCCGGTGTTGTGGTTCTTCCCGCTGTTCAGCGCGGTGCTCGCGCTCGGCGTCTCGGCGCTGATCATCTATCCGTTGGCCAAGAACAACGTCCTCACCCTCAACGGACAGGGCCAGGGCATCCTGTCGGTGCTGGTCATCGGCGCCGGCACCGACTACGCGCTGCTGCTGGTGAGCCGCTATCGGGAGGAGCTGCACGCCTACCCCAGCCGGATCCAGGCGATGATCGTGGCCTGGCGGGGCGCCGCTCCGGCGATTACCGCCTCGGCGGTGACGGTGATCCTCGGCCTGCTCTGCCTGAGCCTCGGGGAACTGAACTCCACCCGCAGCCTCGGGCCGGTGGCGGCGATCGGCATCGCCTGCACAGCCCTGATCATGCTGATCTTCCTGCCGGTGTTCCTGGTGATCGCCGGGCGCTGGATCTTCTGGCCTCGCATTCCCCGCGTCGATCACCAGGCCGATCTCGCCGGTCACGGTCTCTGGGCACGCTTCGCCGGAGGCCTTGTCCGCCGGGCCCGGTGGGCCTGGATCGTCACGACGGTCGTGTTGCTGGCCTGCTCGTCCCTGATCGTCACCCTGAAGGTCGACGGCCTGTCGACGACGGACAGCCTGACGGGGCGGCCGGAGGCGATCGTCGGCCAGGAGATCTTCGACGCCAACTTCAGCCAGGGGCAGGGCGCCCCGGCCGTCATCATCACCAACACCGTTGCCGCCGCGGACGTCATCGCCGCCGTCCGGAAGGTCGACGGCGTCGCCACCGCTCCCGGCTCGGTCTGCGTGGAGGTCGACTACGCCAAACTCGCCGCCCGGTTGGCGTCCGGTGGGCGTCCGGCGGCGAGGGGTTCCGACGGCTGCGCCCCGAAGTCGGTCCAGGTCGCCCCGGTTGACGGTCGAATCGCCATCGACGCCGCCATCGTCCACCGCTATGACACCGCCGAGGCTTACAACACGATCACTGCGATCCGACGGGTCGTCCGGGAGGTGCCCGGGGCGAACGCCCTGGTCGGTGGCCAGTCGGCGATCAATCTCGACACCCAGAACGCCTCGCGCCACGATCGCAACCTGATCATCCCGATCGTGCTGGTCGTCATCCTCCTCGTGCTCGGCGTCCTGTTGCGGGCGCTGCTCGCCCCGGTCCTCCTGATCGCGACGGTGGTGCTCTCGTTTGCCGCGACGCTGGGCGTGAGCGCGGTGGTGTTCAACCACGTCTTCGGGTTCGCCAACGCGGATCCAGGCTTCCCGCTGTTTGCGTTCATCTTCCTCGTCGCCCTGGGGATCGACTACAACATCTTCCTGATGACCAGGGTCCGGGAGGAGACCCTCATCCACGGCACCCGTAGCGGCATCGTGCGCGGCCTCGCGGTCACGGGCGGGGTCATCACCTCGGCCGGGATCGTCCTCGCCGGGACGTTCGCCGTGCTCGGCGTCCTCCCGCTGGTCTTCCTGGCCCAGGTGGGTTTCTCGGTAGCCTTCGGGGTGCTGCTGGACACGGTTCTGGTCCGCTCGGTCCTCGTGCCGGCGCTGAGCCATGACCTCGGTCCGAAGATCTGGTGGCCCTCGAAGCTCTCCTGACACGCACTCGCCCGGCGCGGCCTCCGCGCCAGGACCGAAGCCAACGCACGCTGTCGGCCCCCTCTCCTCGGCCGGAGGGTGCCGGACCCAGCCGCACGGGAACGGACTTTCGCTGCCGGTGAGGCGGGGCCGGGGACACCACGCGGGCAGCGGGGCTGGCTGCCGGGCCTTACGGGCCTTACGGGACGCTACGAGACACGCACGGGCATCGATGCCCAGCCGCGGACCGTGGAGGTACGGGCTTGGACGGCGTTGTCCCAGGCGATTTCCCAGGTGAGGAAGCGGGTGAGGACCTCGTCCAGGGCCACCTTGCCCTCGATGCGGGCCAGTGCGGCGCCGAGGCAGTGGTGGATGCCGTAGCCGAAGCTCAGGTGGCGGCCGATCTCGCGGCGGATGTCGAACTCCTCCATCGAGCCGCGGCCGCACCGGTAGGTCTGCCGGTCGGTCAGGTGGTCAGGTGATCTTTTCCAGCTGGACCGGTAGCCCGTCCCGTGGAACAGGCAGCGGGAAACGGTCTAATGAGATCCGGTAGCCCGGTGCCAGGCTCCACCGGTACCGCAGCAGCATCTGGTGCAGGATCGCCTTCACCTGCTGACCGGCGAAGTGCAGACCGATGCAGGTATGTGGCCCGCCACCGAACGGTTGCCAGGCGTAGGGATGTACCTTGTCCTCGCGACGGTGGTCCGCGAACCGCTCCGGGTCGAACCGTTCCGGGCTCGGCCAGTACTCCGGCATCTGGTGGGTGAAGGCGAGCGCGAGGGCGGCCACGGTACCGGCGGGCACCGTGACGCCGAGCACGTCGATGTCTTTCACTGTGGCGCGCAGGAGGATCGGCACCGGCGTGACCAGGCGCAGCGCCTCCTTCATGACCAGAGCGAGTGACGGCAGCCGATCGAGGTCGGCATGGTCCACCGCTGGCGTGCCGAGGGCGAGCGACTCCTCGCGGCACCGCTGCTGCCACTCCGGATGCCGTGCCAAATAGTAGCTCATGCTGGTCATCGTGATCGTGGACGTGTCGTGCGCGGCCACCATCATCAGGATCATGTGGTTGACGACGTCGTCGTCGCTCAGCCTGCTGCCGTCCTCGGCCTCGGCGTGGCAGAGCCGGCTGAACATGTCGGTGCCGCTCCCGGCTCGTTTCGCGGGCACCCGCAGCCGCAGGAACTCCTCCAGGTACCGGCGCCCGGCCAAGCCACGCGACCAACGTAGCCCGGGTGCCGGCACGCGGACCACCGCGCCCGGCGCGCGGATGCAGGCGAACAGCGCGGCGTTGAACCGGTCGGCTTCCGGTCCCAGCCGTTCACCCATGAAGATCCGGGTCGCCAGTTCGAGGGTGAGCTGTTTGACCGCGGGATAAACCTGGAACCTCGCGCCCGGCCGCCACCCCGCGACGCCCCGTTCGATGGACGGGTTCATCCCGGCGAGATAGCCGCGCAGTCTGTCCGGGGCGAACGCGCCGGCGAGGATCCGACGGTGGTGGCGGTGCTCGTCAAAGTCGAGCATGCTCAGTCCGCGCCGGAAGAACGGTCCGGCTATCCGTTGCTGCCCCGGGCCGTTCGCGAATGCCTGCTCATGGTTGCGCAGCGCCAAGCCGGTGGCGTCCGGGCCGAGCAGGCTCACCACCCGCAGCCCGAAGGTCCGCTCCCATGACACCGGGCCATACCGGTCGTAGCGCTGCCGCCAGTGCTGGGCAGGGTCATGCAGGTAGCGCAGGGTGTATCCCACCAGGGGCGGACCTCCGTCGCCCGGCACCGGTCCCCTGGAACCCCTCACCGCCACGAAACCCCTCACCGCCACGACGCTCTCACATCCTATTCAAAGGTTGCGACGCATCGGACGCATCGGACGCATCGTAGGAACCGTCGCGCGGGGACAGCTCGGCGAGCTGGGCCCGTACCCAGGCGGTCACGTCCGCGGCCGTGGGGTCGGCGGTGAGCGAGGTGAACACCACCGGACGGGCGCCGCGGGCCGCGGTCGCGTCCCGGGCCATGACGTCGAGGTCGGCGCCCACCAGGGGAGCCAGATCGGTCTTGTTGATGACCAGCAGGTCGCTGCCGGTCACCCCCGGTCCGCCCTTGCGGGGCACCTTGTCGCCCCCGGCGACGTCGACGACGAAGATCTGCCGGTCGATTAGCCCGTAGCTGAACGTCGCGGTGAGATTGTCGCCACCGGACTCGACGAGGACCAGGTCCAGGGGGCCGGTGTCGGCCTCCAGGTCCTCGACCATGCCAAGGTTCGCGGTGATGTCGTCGCGAATCGCGGTGTGCGGGCAGCAGCCGGTCTCGACCGCGCGGATCCGCTCGGGATCGAGCACGCCGGCCCGGCGCAGGAAGTCGGCGTCCTCGGTGGTGTAGATGTCGTTCGTCACCACCCCGATGCGCAGGCTCGACGACAGGGCCCGGCACAGCGCGGCGACCAGGGCCGTCTTACCGCTGCCCACCGGGCCGCCGACCCCGATCCGCGGCGCCCGCCCGGCGCCGGCTGGCCCCGCGTCAGCTGGCCCCGCGCTGGCCCGCCCGTCAGGTCTCTGGAACTCCTCATGTCCGAGGTGCATCGTCGCGCTTCTCCCGTTCGAGGGGCCCGCCGGTGCTCACGCGGCGTGCAGGGCCGGCAGCGCGATGCCGAGCTGGGCCCGTTCGAGGAACGCGCCCGGCATGGCGGTGAGCTCGGCGGGGGAGGGCTCGGCGCCGGCGCGGACGAGCAGGTCACCCAATGCCGCGATCATCACGCCGTTGTCCGTGCACCGCCGGCGGGCCGGTATCCGCAGCCGGATGCCGGTCTGCTCGCAGCGGCTGGCCGCCAGCGCCCGCAGCCGGCTGTTCGCCGCGACCCCGCCGACGATGAGCAGGTCACCGATCCCGTGGTCGAGGCAGGCCCGGACCGCCTTGGCGGTGAGCACGTCGACGACTGCCTCCTGGAAGGATGCGATCACATCGCCGGCCGGTACGGGGGAGTCGGGATGCGACTCGACCCATCGGGCGACGGCGGTCTTCAGCCCCGAGAACGAGAAGGTGTAGGGCGCGTCCGCCCGGCCGGTCAGCGGCCGGGGGAAGGCCAGCGCCGTCGCATCGTGGCCGACCGCGGCTCGGTCGACCGCGGGACCGCCCGGATAGGGCAGGCCGAGCACCCGGGCGACCTTGTCGAAGCACTCCCCGGCCGCGTCGTCAAGCGTGTCGCCGAGGTGGGTGATCGGGTCGCGAGCGAGGTCCCCCACCCGCAGCAGCGACGTGTGCCCGCCGGAGACGATCAGGGCGATGAGGGGATCGGGTAGCGGTTCGCCGTCGACGAGGTCCGCGGCGAGGTGACCGGCGAGATGGTGCACGCCGTAGAGGGGAACATCGAGCGCCGTGGCGTACGCCTTCGCCGCGGCCACCCCGACGTGCAGGGCGGTGGCGAGGCCGGGGCCGGCGGTGACCGCGACGGCGCCGATGTCCGCCGCGAACAGCCCCGCCGAGGACAGCGCCGCGCGCACGCAGGGCACCAGCGCCTGCACGTGTGCCCGGGCGGCGATCTCGGGGACCACCCCGCCGTAGCGGGCGTGCTGGTCCATGCTCGTCGACAGGGCCTCGCCCAGCAGCGTGCCGTTCCGGACGAGCCCCACCCCGGTCTCGTCGCAGGACGTCTCGATGCCCAGCACGACCGGGCCCTGCTCCGGCGGCATCCCCGCAGCCTCCTCGCGATAGTCGGTACCTGCGAGATTACGCCGGCGCGCGGTCCTCGCCGCGCCGCCGCGGACCCTCGTCATGCGGGTGCGAGGTCCCCGTCCACGGACGGGGACGTCACCGAACAGGCGCGGCACCGACCGGCAAGGGCGGCGTGGTCGGGCTGCAGGGTGAACCCGACGGTGGTGGCGAGCCGACGCGCGACGTCGTCGAGCAGGTCCGCGGGCACGTCGAGGATCGTGCCGCAGGAGCGGCACCGGACGTGCAGGTGGGCGCCGCCGGTGAGGGCCGCCGCCAGGTGGTAGACGGCCGGCCCGTGGTCGGGGTGGACGTGGGTGACCAGGCCGAGGTCGCCGAGGGTCTCCACCGCGCGATAGACGGTGGTGCGGTGCATGCCCGGGACGATCGTCTCCGCCCGGGCGAAGACGTCGTCGACGGACAGGTGCTCGCTCGTGCCGGCGAGCACCTGGAGCACCGCCCGGCGGGCCGGGGTAACCCGCTCCCCGCGGGCGCGCAACGCGGCGATCCCGGCGGCGGACGGATCGCCACGCCGGCCGTCACGATCCGTCTGACTGTCCTTCACGATCCAGGTGTCCTTCACGATTCACGTGGCACAGTATCCCGCATGACCGTGCTCCCGATCCGCACCGTTGGTGATCCCGTTCTGCGCACTCCGACCACGCTGGTCACGGAGTTCGACACTGTGCTCGGTCGGCTGGTCACCGACATGATCGACACCATGTACGACGCGCCCGGGGTGGGGCTCGCCGCCCCGCAGATCGGGGTCGGGCTGCGCCTGTTCGTCTTCGACGTCGACTACGACCCGCGTGACGAGTCGGTGCCACGGGTGCCGCGGGTAGTGGTGAACCCGGTGCTGGAACTCGGCCCGGACCCGGGGCAGCCCGGGGAGACCCAGCAGCCCGGGGAGACCCAGCAGCACGGCCCGGAGGGATGCCTGTCCGTCCCGGGGCTGCACTTCCCGACCACGCGGGCGCTGGCCGCGCGGGTCCGCGGGGTGGACGTTACGGGGCAGCCGGTCGAGTACGTCGGCGAGGGCCTGCTTGCGCGCTGCTTCCAGCACGAGGTCGACCATCTCGACGGGATCCTCTACGTCGACCGGCTGACCGGGGAGGCGCGCCGTGCCGCCGTCCAGGCACTGCGCGAGCCGCCGCCGACCCCGGAGCAGGCACGGGCGGCCGGCGAGTACCTGCGGTCGCTGCGCCGGTCAGCCGGGTCGGTCCGGTGACGGTCTGACGCCGGTCGGGTCGGTCCGGTGACGGTCTGACGCCGGTCGGGTCGCGCCGGTCGGGTCGCGCCGGGGACGGCCGCCGGTCGCCCGACGGGCTATCTTGGTATCCGCCTCGTCCTCGAGGATGCCACCGGCGAGTGCCCGTCTTCGAGGTGTCCCGTCTTCGAGGCGCCCCGTCCTCGATGTGTCCCATCCTGGAGATGCCCCGCTGAGTGGAGGAGTGGCTGCGGTGACCGAGGTCTCCGGCGGGCCGTACAAACGGCCGTTCCGGTTCAACATCCAGTGTTCCTCCCCCGCCGAGGTGAGCGCCCGGTCATGGGCCGACCTCGCCCACCGGGTCGAGGATCTCGGCTACGCGACGTTGACCGTCTCCGACCATCTCGACGAGCAGGTCGCACCGATCGCGGCGCTGATGGCCGCGGCCGACGCGACGACGACGCTGCGGATCGGCGCGATGGTGTTCAGCAACGACTACCGCCATCCGGTGGTGCTGGCCAAGGAGGCGGCGACCCTCGACGCGCTGTCCGGCGGACGGTTCGAACTCGGCCTCGGCGCCGGTTGGATGACCTCCGACTACTCCCGAGCCGGTCTGCCGCTCGACCCGCCGGGGGTGCGCATCGGCCGGCTCGCCGAGTCCCTCGCCGTCATCAAGGGGATGTTCGCCGACGGACCGTTCACCTACAGCGGCATCCACTACCAGGTCGCCGGCCTGAACGGGACGCCGAAGCCGGTGCAGCGGCCCCACCCGCCGATCGTGATCGGTGGTGGCGGGCGCCGGCTGCTGACCCTCGCCGCCCGCGAGGCCGACATCATCGGGCTGAACATGAACATGGCCGGTGGGGTGATCGACGCCTCGCTCGGCGCCAACGCGACGACGGCGGCGACCGAGGAGAAGGTCCGCTGGATCCGGGAGGCCGCCGGCGCCCGTTGGGACGATCTCACCCTTCAGGTCCGCGTCCACCTCGTCGTCGTCACCGACAACCGCACCCAGGTCGCCGAGCAGCTGGCCGCCGGGTTCGGGCTCACCTCCGAACAGGCGCTCGCGACCCCGCACGCGCTGTGCGGGTCGGTCGACGAGATCGTCGACGACCTCGTCGAGCGCCGCGAGCGCTTCGGCCTCAGCACGATCGGGGTCTCCCTGGACGCGTTGACCGCCATGGCGCCGGTCGTCGAACGTCTCGCCGGCACCTGAGCGGTCCGCCGCCCTCCCCGAGCCGCCCTCCCCGAGCCGTTGTCCGCTGTCCGTCCCCGTCGAGGAGCCATCGTTGGTCACGCACATGAAGTGGTGGGGCTGGGGCAAGGAGAGTGTCTCCTTCAGCCCCAGTGACAAGCCCGACCTCGCGCCGTTCATCCGTACGCACATCGGGCTCGACATCACCCGCCTGCCGGCCCAGCCACCGGCCTTCGCGGACCTGACGATCGCGGACCCCGTGCTGCCGGAGTCGCTGCGCGCCGCGCTTGTCGACGCCGCCGGCGCGGAGCACGTCACCACCGACGCACAGGCGCGGGTCGTGCACGCCTACGGCAAGAGCCTGCGTGACCTCGTCCGGGTTCGTAACGACGACCTCGGCAGGCTGCCCGACGTCGTCGTCTACCCGGGAGACGAGGAGGCGGTCCGGGCGGTGCTGGCCGCGGCGCTGGCCGCGGACGCGGTCGTCATCCCGTTCGGCGGCGGCACCAACATCTCCGGCAGTCTTGAGGCGCCGCGCACCGAGACCCGCCCGGTGATCTCCGTCGACCTCGGCCGGCTCGACCGGGTGCTGGAGATCGACGCCGACGCCCGCCTCGCCCGCGTACAGGCCGGTGCCCTCGGCCCGGGTCTGGAGGAGCAGCTGGCCGCGCAGGGCTGGACGCTCGGCCACTTCCCGGACAGCTTCGCCCACTCCACCCTTGGCGGCTGGATCGCCACCCGCTCGTCGGGCATGCAGTCCGACAAGTACGGCGACATCGCGGAGATCACCAGGGCGGTGCGGGTCGTGACCCCCGCCGGGGTACTCGTCACCCGGCCCGTGCCCAGCCAGTCGACCGGTCCCAGCGTGCGGGAGATGATCCTCGGCAGCGAGGGGCGGCTCGGGATCATCACCGAAGCCACGGTGCAGGTGCACCGAGTGCCCGAGCAGCGCGTGATCCTCGGCTACTTCTTCCCGACCTGGGACGCGGCACTGCTGGCCATGCGGGAGATCGCCGCGAGCGAGGCCGCGCCGACGGTCACCCGGGTCTCCGACGCCAACGAGACGCGGTTCTCCTTCGCCACCCGCAAGCGCGGCTCCCTGGCCTCGAGTCTCGTCTCGGCCGGTATGAAGCAGTACCTGCGCCGGGTCCGCAGGTACGACCTCGACCAGATGTGCCTGTCGTTCATCGGCTTCGAGGGTTCACCCGCGCACGTCAAGGCCCAGCGCAAGCTGGTCGGGGCGATCGTCGCGCGCCGGGGCGGGATCTGTGTCGGCACCGGCCCGGGGCAGCTCTACGACCAGAAGAAGTTCGACACCCCGTACATCCGGGACTTCCTGCTCGGCCAGGGCGCGATGGCCGACGTGTCGGAGACGTCGACGTCCTGGTCGCAGCTCGGCCCGCTGTACCGGGGGGTGGTCGCGCGGGCGAACAAGGCGTTCGCCGAGATCGGTGTGACCGGTTGGATCATGTGCCACCTGTCGCACTCGTACCACTCCGGGGCCTGCCTGTACTTCACGTTCGCCTATGCCTCCCCGGTGACGCTGGAGGCGATCGACGGGTACGACACGGTGAAGTCCGCGATCCAGCAGGGCTTCATCGAGCATGCCGGCACCCTGTCCCACCACCACGCGGTCGGCGTCGAGCACGCGCGCTGGCTTGCCGACGACATCTCACCAGCCGGCGTGCGCCTGCTCACGGCGCTGTTCGACGGCATCGACCCGGGCTGCAACCTCAACCCCGGCAAGATCGTCCCAGGGGTGGACGTCGCCCTGGGCCTGGCGGCTACGGTGGGCCCGGATTCGGTGGGCCCGGATTCGGTGGGCCCGGCCGGGTCCGATCCGCGCTGAGATGCGCACGATCCTCGTCATTGGCATCGGTGCCGGCGACCCCGACCAGCTGACGATCCAGGCCGTCAAGGCGCTGAATCGGGCCGACGTCTTCTTCGTCCTGGACAAGGGGGCGGCGAAGGAGGACCTGGTCCGGCTGCGGCGGGAGATCCTCGACCGGCACGTCGAGGGGAACGGCTACCGGATCGTCGAGGCCCGTGACCCGAGCCGCGACCGGTCCTCGACGGACTACACCGCCGCCGTCGAGGACTGGCATTCCCGCCGGGCCGCACTGTACGAGCGGATGATGCTCGACGAGCTGGGCGAGGATGGCTGCGGGGCGTTCCTGGTCTGGGGTGATCCGTCGCTGTACGACAGCACGCTGCGCATCATCGACCGGATCGTGGCGCGGGGCGTGGTGCGGTTCGACTACGAGGTGATCCCGGGGATCACCAGCGTGCAGGCACTCGCCGCCCGCCACCGGCTGATCCTGAACCGGATCGGCGGCCCGGTCGAGATCACGACCGGTCGCCGGCTCGCCGCCGGATTCCCGCCGGGGGTCGACGACGTCGTCGTCATGCTCGATGCCGAGAACACCTTCCTGACCCTGCCGGCCGACGACGTCGACATCTACTGGGGCGCCTACCTCGGCACCCCGGACGAGGTCCTGCTGCACGGTCCGGTCGCCGAGGTCGGCGGGCTGATCGAGCGGACCCGCGCCGAGGCCCGCGAGCGTAAAGGCTGGATCATGGATACCTACCTGCTCCGCCGCCGTGAGGAAAGTGGCCGGTGAGAACCGTGGAGACGGCCGGGGAATGTCCGATGAAGCTGCACGAGGTGCGCGCCCGCCGGTCCGTCGAGGCGCCGCCCCGGCGTGACCAGCTTGCCTGGAAGATCGCCGAGGTCGCCGCCGAGCGGGTGCCGGTGCCGCCGGAGGTCGTCGAGATGATCGGCAACCGGATCATCGACAACGCGGCGGTCGCCGCGGCGGCGCTGACCCGCGGCCCGGTCGTCGCGGCCCGCGACCAGGCGCTCGCCCATCCGTACACCCCGGGAGCGACGGTCGTCGGCGTCGAGCGGGCAGTACGGGTGTCGCCGGAGTGGGCGGCCTGGGCGAACGGCGTCGCCGTGCGGGAACTGGACTTCCACGACACCTACCTGGCCGCGGACTACTCCCATCCGGGCGACAACATCCCCCCGGTGCTCGCCGTCGCGCAGCACACCGGCCGCGGCGGCGCCGAGCTGGTCCACGGGATCGCCACCGCGTACGAGATCCAGGTCGACCTGGTGACCGGCATCTGCCTGCACGAACACCGCATCGACCACATCGCCCACCTGGGCCCCTCCGCCGTCGCCGGGATCGGTGCCCTGCTCGGCCTGCCCCCCGAGCCGATCTACCAGGCCGTCGGCCAGGCGTTGCACACGACGACGACCACCCGTCAGGCCCGCAAGGGCGAGATCTCCACCTGGAAGGCGTACGCCCCGGCCTTCGCCGGCAAGACGGCAGTGGAGGCGGTCGACCGGGCGATGCGCGGCCAGACCTCGCCGGCGCCGATCTACGAGGGGGAGGACGGGGTCGTCGCCTGGCTGCTCGGCGGCCCGGACGCGGTGTACCGGGTGGCGCTGCCGGAACCCGGCGAGCCCCGTCGGGGCATCCTCGCCACCTATCCCAAGGAGTACTCCGCCGAGTACCAGAGCCAGGCGCTGATCGACCTGGCCCGCCGGCTGCGTACCCGGCTGCCCGGGACCGGTCCGTCTCTCGGGACCGGCCCGTCTCTCGGGACCGGCCCGTCCACGGCCTCCTCCGAAGCCTCCTTCGAGGTCGACGTCGCGGCGATCCGCCAGATCGTCATCCGCACCAGCCATCACACGCATCACGTGATCGGCACCGGCGCCGGGGATCCGCAGAAGACCGATCCGACCGCGAGCCGGGAGACGCTCGACCATTCGATCATGTATATCTTCGCGGTGGCCCTGCAGGACGGGACGTGGCACCACGAACGTTCCTACGCCCCCGAACGGGCCGCCCGGCCCGACACCGTCGCGCTGTGGCATCGGATCCGCACGGTGGAGGATCCGCAGTGGACCCGCCGTTACCACGCGACCGACCCGGCCGAGCGGGCCTTCGGCGGGCGGGTGGAGGTCACGCTCGTTGACGGGACGTCGATCGTGGACGAGATCGCCGTCGCCGACGCGCATCCGGCCGGGGCCCGGCCGTTCCGGCGTGCGGACTACGTCGCCAAGCTGCGTACGCTCGCCGAGGGGGTCGTGTCGGCCGCCGAACAGGACCGGTTCCTCGACCTGGTCGGCCGGCTCGACACCCTGACCCCGGCCGAGCTCGCCGGGCTGACCCTCGTCGCCGACGCGCTCGCCCTGGAAACGGGCGGGACGAGGGGGGTCTTCGCATGATGGTGCCGGCCGGCCGGCCCGTCGCGGACAAGCGGCGGATGCTGCGGGCGGGTCTCGCCTCCGGCCGCCTGCAACGCTGGCCGGGCGCGTTCGTCCCGCTGGTCGCGATGAGCATCGAACGGACCGGTTTCGACGGCGTCTACGTCTCGGGGGCGGCGCTGTCCGCGGCGCTGGGACTGCCCGACGTCGGGCTGACGACGCTGACCGAGGTCGCCGCGAGTGCCGGGCAGATCGCCCGGGTCACCGACCTGCCGACCCTCGTCGACGCCGACACGGGATTCGGTGAGCCGCTGAACGTGCACCGCACGATCGGGCTGCTCGAGGACGCCGGGCTTGCCGGCTGTCACCTGGAGGACCAGGTCAACCCGAAGCGCTGCGGCCACCTGGACGACAAGGCGGTCGTCGGGCGCGACGAGATGGTGCGCCGCCTGCGCGCCGCGGTGGCGGCCCGCCGCGACGACGCCTTCGTGCTCTGCGCCCGCACCGACGCCGTCGCCGTGGAGGGGCTGACCGCGGCGATTGACCGGGCCCGTGCCTACGTTGACGCCGGCGCTGATATGATCTTCCCGGAGGCGCTCGCCGACGAGCGGTCGTTCGCGGCGTTCCGGGCCGCCGTCGACGTGCCGATCCTCGCGAACATGACCGAGTTCGGGAAGTCGCCGCTGCTCACCGCGGCGCAGCTGACGGACCTCGGGGTCAATGCCGTCGTCTATCCGGTGACGACGCTGCGCCTGGCGATGGGCGCGATCATCCGGGGGCTCGCGACGCTCGCCGCCGAGGGCACCCAGGCCGACCTGGTCCCGGCGATGCAGACCCGCGCGGAGCTCTACGACCTGCTCGACTACGCCGGCTACGGCGCCGCTGACATCCTTTGACATCCTTCCGGTAGAAGGCTGCCATCCGTCGCAGGGCGGGGACCAGCGTCGCCACCGCGGCCATCACACGATAGCCCGCCGGGGGCGTCCCGGACCTGTCAAGGTCGAAAGCGCTCATGGCGGTCACGCACCGCAGCCGGGGGTCGATCGCCTCAAGTTCCGCGCAGCTGTCGATGCCCCAGGAGACGGTCGCCCCGGCGGCTGCACCCCCGACGGGGCAGACTAGGCGGCATGGCGAGTGCGTCCACGACCCCCCCCGACCGCACCGGTGGCCTGCGCCTGCCGGTGACCGCCCCCTCCGCGGAGGGCGAGGTGGTCGAGCTCTGTCGGGAGATGCTCCGCTTCGAGTCGGTCAACCGCGGCAACGGCGACGGCAACGAGCGCCCGATCGCGGAGTACGTCGCGGCGAAGCTCGCGGAGGTGGGCCTCGAGCCGACCCTGCTGGAGTCGGCCCCGGGCCGCACCAGCGTGGTGACCCGGGTGGAGGGGGCGGATCCCTCGCGTGCGCCGCTGCTCGTCCACGGTCATCTCGACGTGGTGCCGGCGGATGCCAGCGAGTGGCGCCTGCCGCCGTTCGCTGGCGATGAGGCCGACGGCTGCCTGTGGGGTCGGGGCGCGGTGGACATGAAGGACATGGACGCGATGACCCTCGCGGTCATCCGCGACAT
Source organism: Frankia sp. CeCAU1 (assembly GCF_977971845.1). Taxonomy (NCBI): domain Bacteria; kingdom Bacillati; phylum Actinomycetota; class Actinomycetes; order Frankiales; family Frankiaceae; genus Frankia; species Frankia sp. CeCAU1. The sequence goes on from NZ_CDWWXA010000022.1 coordinate 19,517, forward strand.
CGTCCGCACCGGCCGCAGGCCACCCCGGGACCTCGTCGTCGCCTTCGTCGCGGACGAGGAGGCCGGCGGCGTCCTCGGGGCGCGCTGGCTCGTCGAGAACCATCCCGACCTGTTTGCCGACTGCTCCGAGGCGATCAGCGAGGTCGGTGGGTTCTCCTACACCGTCTCCGACGACCTGCGCCTTTACCTCATCGAGACGGCGGAGAAGGGCATCGCCTGGATGAAGCTGACCGCTGCCGGCCGGGCCGGCCACGGTTCGATGATCAGCGATGACAACGCGGTGACGGCGCTGTGCGAGGCGGTGGCGAGGCTCGGCCGGCACACCTTCCCGCTGGTCATGACCCCGACGGTCCGGGTGTTCCTGAACTCCCTCGGGGAGGCGCTCGGCATCGAGTTCGACCTGGACGACCTGGAGGCGACCGTCGCGAAGCTCGGCCCGATCGCCCGGATGATCGGTGCCACGTTGCGTAACACCGCCAACCCGACCCAGCTCGAGGCCGGTCACAAGGTCAACGTGATCCCGGGCGAGGCCACCGCCTACGTCGATGGTCGCTATCTGCCCGGTCAGGAGGAGGAGTTCATCCGCCAGCTCGACGAGATCCTCGGGCCGGACATCCGTCGCGAATGGGTCGTCCACGACCAGGCGTTGGAGACCAGCTTCGACGGCGCGCTGGTGGAGGCGATGGCCGCGTCGCTGCGCGCCGAGGACCCGATTGCCCGGGCCGTGCCCTACATGCTCTCCGGCGGCACGGACGCGAAGTCCTTCTCCCGGCTCGGCATCCGCTGCTTCGGGTTCTCCCCGTTGCTGCTGCCGCCCGACCTGGACTTCTCCGGCATGTTCCACGGGGTGGACGAACGGGTGCCGCTCGACTCGCTGCGCTTCGGCGTCCGCGTCCTCGACCGCTTCCTGCACGCCTGCTGACCGGACCTGCCGGTACGGACCTGCTGACCTGAACCTGCCGGTACGGCTTGACGAGATGCCGCTGTCCGCGCGCGGGGCACCAGCCGCGTAGGAGCCATCGTCGATGCATGACATGATGGGGGTATGGCTGGCGATCCGCTGTCCAGCATCGGCCTCGGAGCTCCGCTGGACGCGGACGCGGACCATCCCCGGGCCACTTACGCCTATCTCGTGCAGGCCAGCCGGGACGGCAGCGTATGGATCGCCGATCGGGCCGAGCCGTCCGGGGGCATCGAGGTCAGCGTGTTGTCCGCGCTGGAGGTCGCCCGGCAGGTTCTGCGTCGCCGGTTTGTGCAGCTGCGGGCCGATGACAGCGCCCATTGGAGCGATCACTGGTTCCGGGTCGACGTCTGGACGGTGGGGCGGCCCCGGAAGGCGGATACCGGCGACGCCGGAGCCGACGCACCTGGAGCCGACGCACCTGGAGCCGACGCACCTGGAGCCGACGCACCTGGAGCCGAGGTGCCGGCCGGATGGGCGTTGTCGGGACGGCATCTGCAGACCCGGGGGATCGCTCCGGACGTGGTCGAGGTGCGCACGCCCTCCCAGGTCCGCTGCCAGGTGGGCGGCTGTCAGGTGGGCAGATAGCCGGGCAGGCCGCCGGGGCGCCGACGGCGGCGCAGCACTACCCGCCGGGAGCCATCCGGGAACAGCCGTAGGCGTTCGAGCTCCCAGTGGCCGAACTCGGCGTGCATCGTGAGGATCTGGACGGCTGCCCGGCGGTCCGTACCCGGCGGCAGGTACAGCCGCTGGTACTCCAGCTCTACTCCATCCAATGCGGCCTGACCTCGTGGTTGCGAGCGGAGGATGACCGGCTGCGTGTGGCGTGGTGTGGTGTGGCGTGGGATGGCGACCGATCATCGTGCGGTCCCCCTCTACGTTAACCGTATCGCCATCTTCTGGAAGGGCTTCTGGAAGCGCTCGCGAGATGATGCGGGCCCAGCGCCATCCACCGACGCGCGGCCGGTGGTCAGGGTACGGCCGGTGGTCAGGGCACGTAGGAGAGGGTGAAGGCCAGCGTCGCGTAGAGGGTCATCGCGGCCGTGGTGGCGGCGAGCGTGAAGGTGAAGATCTCCCGCCGGGCGGTGACGAGCGCGGCGACCAGCAGGAACGGGAACGCCCCGTAGACGTACCGCTCGGCGGAGTCCAGGTTGCTGCCGGTCAGCACGGCAGCCAGGACCAGGGCGCTCCACACCGGGTACGACGCTGGCAGCCGGCGCGCCATGACCACCATCCCCACGAGCGCCAGGAGCAGCCACGGCACGTGCAGCGCTGTGCCCAGCTCGCCGGAGAAGGCGCCCCGCGCCGCGTCCCACAGCACCGCCAGCGGGTTCGAGCTGCTGCCGTGACGTGCCGCGTCGCGCTGCAGCGTGAACGGCGCCAGCCCGTCACCGTAGGAGTGCGCCGACCACAGCAGGTAGATGCCGGCGCCGGCCACCGGGGCGAGCACGGCGAGTAGCCGACGCAGCCCGTCGCGGGCGGTGAGCGTTCCAGCCGTAGGCGTGGTGGCCGGCGTGCCGGGGCCGGGGCCGGGGCCAGGGCCGGGACCGAGCCGGCGGACGAGCGGCCAAGGCAGCCCCCGGGCCGCCTCGAGAAGCACCGGCACCGCGAGGATCAGACCGAGGGGGCGACACAGGCCGCCGAGCAGGCCGGCCACGGCCGCCAGTTCCCAGCGCCCGCTGCGGGCACCGAGGAACACCGCCACGGCCAGCAGCCCGGCGAGTGCCTCGGCGTACCCCATGACCAGGACGAAGGCGGGTGGAGCCAGCGCGGCGAGCCAGATGAGCCGGGTGGTCGCCTCCGGGGCGAACCCCTCGAACCGGGCGAGCCCCACCAGCAGCAGCGCGAAGACCAACGCGCACACGTTGACCACGACCAGGAGCACGACGCCGACGTGGGCGTCGGCCCCCGGCAGCTTCGACAACCCCCGCACGAGCAGCGGCAGCAGGGGAAAGAACCGGCGGCTCTCGGCCCCAGCGCCGCTGTACCCGACCTCGGCAATCGTCTTGTACCACCCGGCGTCCCAACCGAGCAGGTCGGTGGTGCTCAGCTGCGCGCCCTGCTGCCCGCGGGCGTTGTCGGCGATGTACCTGGTCAGCGCCAGTGCCGCACCGACCGCCAGCCGGGCCGCGAGCCAGGCGAGCACGACCTCGCGCAGTTGCCAGCGGTCCTCCCAGCGGGTGGCCGCATGCCGGCCGCCCATGCCGCCACCTACCCGATGATCATCCGGCAGGGCCTCGATCGCGGTCAAGAGGCCCGGAACCGCAGCAGCGCGTAGTTCTCGTAGACCTTGGCCGGCAGACCCTGCTTCATGACCTCGTCCGCGAGTGGCCGGGCCTCCTGCAGGGTGGTGCGCACCACCGTGCACAGCTCCTCGTAGGTGCGGTATGACCCGGAACCGGCGAGAAAGACGGTGTGTTCCGGACCGGCCTCGGCGAGGGCGCGCCGGGCGATCGCGACCCCGTTGGCCGATTCGTTGCGCTGCTCGTAGTCGACCCAGTCGACCCGATCCGGCGGTGCGTAGGTCGGCACGACGTACACCTTCATCCAGTTCGGCACGGTACGGGCGAGGCCCGGTCCGAGCTGGTCCGGGCAGACCAGCATCACATCACCGGGCCGGGCGGTCCGCTCGAGGACCTGCGCGGCCTCGGTGGCCTGGCTCCGCTCCCGGTGGATGTCGAAGGTCCCGGCGAGCAGACCGGTCAGGGCCGCGACGGCGACCACTCCATGGAACACCCGCCGATCGGTGATGATCGTCGCGCCGAGCCCGATGACCAGCAGGAACGGCACGAAGGCGGTGGCGGTGTACCGGTCGGCCCAGGCGTTGCCGACCACCTTGCCCGCCGTCACCGCGACGACGAGTGTGCCGGTGGCCAGCAGGAACAGGGTCCGACCCGGTTCGAGACCACGCAGATCGAGAAGGATGAACCGGCTACCCGCGGGCCGGCCGGCGATGCCGGCGGCGGCGAGACCGGTGATCAGGAACAGCAACAGGCGACCCAGGGTGGTCGGGCCGCCGGCCCACTGGCCGTAGGCGTGGGAGATCGCGGCATAGCTGGCGGGCTCGCCCCAGGGGGTGCCGGTGTGGGCAAGCTGGTCGAAGAAGTCGGGCAGCCACGGGGCGAAGACCAGCCCGCCACCGACGATGCCGAGCAGCCCGAAGACCGGCCCTCGCCGCTGCGGGGTGAGGAAACGGGTCGGTGTCCGGTGACTGTGGGGGGCGCCCCGGCCCCGGTTTCCCGGGCTTCCCGGGGCGGAACGGTATCCGGGTACACCTGTCGGGCCCGGATCGTCCGCCGAGGCGGTCATGCCGCCCGGCACACCCGCGCCACCCGGCACACCCGCCGCGCGCCGGATCTGGCGCGCGACCCACCACGGACGGGCCACCAGCAGCAGGACCAGCCACGTTCCGACCGTGAGCAGCAGGTAGAGGCACCAGTAATGGGTCAGCGCCAGGCCTCCCGCGCAGAGCGCCAGGGCGATCGTCGATCTGATCGACGGTGCCCGCAGGACACGCTCCAACGCCAGTCCACCCAACGCGGTGAGCAACACGATGAGGCTGTACATCCGGGTCTCGGTCCCGAAGTACAACGCGAACGGCGACGTGAGGTACAGCACGACGCTGACCCGCGCCGCCCGCTCGCCGACCACGCGGCGGGCGAGCAGGAACAGTGGCCACGCCGCACCGATGTTGATCAGCGCGGACAGGGAGCGGACCGCGAAGGTGCCCTCGCCGAAAGCTTTGATCCAGCCGTGGAGCACCAGGTAGTACAACGGCGGTGAGCCGTCCCGTAGCAGGCCGTCCCACATCGTGAAGGCCGACCCACGCAGGGGCAGGCGGGCGATGGCGACGCTCTGCGCCTCGTCCAGCCAGAGTGCCTGGCTGGCGGTGAACCGCACGATCACCGAGACGGCGAGGAGCACCCCCATCACCGCGGTGAAGATCCGTCCCGCACGGCCGGATGCGTTCCCGGCCTGGTCGACCGGCTCGGGGATCTGCTCCGCCGGCCGGACCGCGACATCCGTCACGGTCAGTCCCTTCCGTCCACATTGACCGGACTGCGACGGGCCGGCCGGTAGACGATCGGCCGGCCGGGCAGGGCCGCATCCGGTACCAGTCTCGCGTGGCGCGCCCCTACGCCTCGATGATGTTCCGGATGGGTGATGGGACGCGGCCCGTCCCATCACCCATCCGATCCGTACCCGGTAATACCGGGTACGTCCCCGGTCATGCCGGCCGGCCCCGGAAGTGGAGCGGGCGCCGACGGTGAAACGCGCCCGACAACCTGCCTGACAACGCGCCCGACATTGTGGCGGCGTCCGGTGCCCCGGATGAATCCGTCCCGGATGAATCCTCCGTCAGGACCGGGCGATGCCCCGGGCCGGTGACGAAACCTCCTCGTGATAATCCTCCTCGACGTTGACCTCCCACACATCGTGCTTGGTGCCGTCGATGATGTTCTGGACCGTGAGCATCGCGGTGAGCATCGAGTGGTCCTGATTGTTGTAACGGTGCATGCCGTTACGGCCGACCGGGTGGACGTTCGGCGTGTTCTCGGCCAGCCAGGCGCGGATGATATCGACGTTCTTCTTGTAGTGTAGGTCGTAGTATGGATATGCCTTCGGCATGCGTACGACGAAACCCTCTTCCACCTGCTGGGCCCTGATCAGACCCAGCTCGACGAGTTCTTTCGTCCCGAGTGCGATCAGTTCCTCATCGGAGGCGCTCCAGGTCTCGTCACCCTCGAAGACGAAGTACTCCAGGCCGAGGCAGGTACGCCCGTCCTTGACCAGGAATGGCGACCAGGAGGCGAAGTTCTGGATCCGGCCGACCTTGACGGTGGGGGAGTGGATGTAGATCCAGTTGTCCGGGAAAGCGGCCGAGGCCGGCACCACGAGGGCGATGGTGAGGAAGTCGCGGTACTTCAGCGCGTTCGCCGCGGCCAGCACGTGGGCCGGTGCCGGCGGGTCCATCACCCGGACGAGGGAGGAGAACGACATCGACGAGATGATCTCGTCGGCCTGGTACTGGTACTCGCTGCCGAGGTCGGAGCGTGAGGACTCCGGGGCGCCGGCCCCTGGGCCGTACCCGCCGGTCACGGTCGTGGTGACGCCGGTCGCGCGGCCGTCGGCATGGTGGATCTTGCGGACCTTCTCCTCGAAGACCACCCGGCCGCCCTGCTTAATGATCTTGTCGGTGGCGGTCTCCCACATCATTCCGGGCCCGTACTTGGGGTACTGGAACTCCTCGATGAGGGAGGTGATCTCCTTCTGGTTCCGCTTCGGTAGGACCGCGTTCACGATCGCGTTCATCATGGACAGGCTCTTGATGCGCTGCGCGGCCCAGTCCGAGGGCATCTCGCTCACCGGAACGCCCCACAGTTTCTCGGTGTAGGTCTTGAAGAAGGTGCGGTAGAGCCGCCAGCCGAAACGGGCCACCAGCCAGTTCTCGTAGTTGCTCTGGTCCTGCGGCGGCCGGATCCGGGCCGCGGCGTAGGAGGCGATGCAGCGCGCCGCCTCGACCAGGCCAAGCCCGCCGAGCGCGTTTCCCGCCTTGAGTGGGTAGTCGAAGAACTTCCCGTTGTAGTAGATGCGGCTCGATCGGGGACGCAGCAGGAAGTCCTCGTCCGGCAGGATTTCGTGCCAGAGCTTTTCGACCTCGGGAACCTTGGTGAAGAAGCGGTGGCCGCCGATGTCGAAACGCCAACCTTCACGCTGGGCCGTACGGCTGATTCCGCCGACGACCGAGTCACCCTCGATAATCGTCACGGGGACGTCCCGTTTCACCAGCTCCCAACCGGCGGTCAGACCTGCCGGTCCGGCTCCGATGACGACTACCTCTGGCTTTTCGGTCACTGTGCCGGACCTCTCCTCAACACACACTCATGGTCACTCGGGTGGACGGACACCGGGCATCGCGCCACCGGGACGCCGGGCCCCTGGGACCGGTCCTGGGTCGCAAGTGTTGCATGGCGCGAGCGGAGACCCGTCCGCACCCCCTCGACCCGACACGATGCGATGATCCGTTATACGTCCGCCCTATTCCCATAACGCGCCTCCGGGCCGCCTGATCGGGTGGGGCTCTGGCATCGTGCGCACATGGGATTGTCGATACCCGGCCAACGGGCACCGCAGACCTCGCCTCCCCCGGACGGGCCGGTTCCTCCGGGGCGGGTGATGCCGGCGATTCTGGTCGGTTGGTGCGCGGTGGCCGGTGGCATCGCGGCCAAGGACGGTCGGTACGGCGCCTGGGCGCTGTCGAGTGTCCTGGTAGGTTTCGCGGCGGTGGTCTTGGCGGTCGTGGCCGCCGCCACCAGCACCGCCGCCACCAGCACCGCCAGTACCGCCGTGGCCGTGCGCCCGCGCGGGTGGTTCGGGGCGTGGCTGCTCGTGGCGGTCGTGATCGGCGTCGCGCCGCTCGTGCGCCGTCCCCGCTACTACGCCGCCGGCCGGTTCGCCACGGCGGCGGACGTGCTCGCGATCCTCGCGGGCCTGCTCGCCGCCGGGTCGATCCTGGTCATGCTGCACCACGTCGGCCGGGGGCGTCGGATCGGCCGGGAGCACCACCGGGGCCGGGGCCGGCTCGATGTGCTCGCCTCTCCGTGGGTGTTCTGGCTGGTCCTGGCCTTGGCCTGTGCGGCGGGCGTCGCTACGATCCGCGCCGCGCCGACGCCCCGCATCGACGTCTTCCACCTGCTCCAGGTCTCCACGGCCGGCCTGCCGCACGGGGCCGACATGTACCGGCAGCAGTGGGCGCCGAGCCGGGCCGAGTACCCGGTCGACGGCCTGTTCGACGTCTACCCCTATCTACCGGTCACGTCCGTGCTCCTGGCTCCCTTCCGGCTTCTGCTCGGTGACGTCCGTTACGGCCTGCTGCTGGCCCTGGCGGTGGCGGCGGTCCTGATCCGCGCGGTCGCGGGACAGGCACCCGGGGGACAGGCACCCGCGGCGCCGACGGTGGCCGCGCTGCCGTTGCTGGTCGTCGTGTTCCCCGAGTCGATGTACGCCCTGCAGCAGTCCTGGACCGAGCCGTTGCTCGTGGCCTGCCTGGCGGCGACGGTGTGGGCGTCGACGAGCGGGCGGGGACGGGTGGCGGTCGTCGCGTTCGCGCTCGCCCTGGCGACCAAACAGCACGTCGCGCTGCTGATCCCCCTGGCGGCGGGCTACCCCGCGTTCGGGCCCCGCCGGACGGCAGCCGCCGCGGCCGCGGCGGCGCTCCTCGTTGCCCCCTGGGTGCTGGCCGGTCCCCGGGACTTTCTCGACGACGCGGTCTGGACGAACCTCCACTACGAGGTGCTCGCCCACTCGCTGTCCCTGCCGGGCCTGGCGTCGCATTTCGGGGTCACGCTCGGATTCGGCTCGACCGCGGTCGCCCTCCTCGGTGCCTACACGGCGGCCTGGCGGGCTCGCGGGGACGCCACCGGGTTCTGCCTGGGGGCGGCGTTGGTCCTGCTCACCCTGAACCTGATGAACAAGCAGACCTTCTTCAACCACTACACGTTGCCGATGGGTCTGCTCGTGCTGGCCGTCGCGGCCCTCGCCGTCGACGACCCCGCCCGCGCGGGCGGTCAGCGCAGCGTGGAGAACCGTTCCAGCGACGCGCCCTCGTACAGGTTGCGCCGCTCGACCTGCACGGTGCGGTCGCGCAGCGTGGCGAGCTGGTCGGACAGCACGGCGCAGGCGCCCTCCAGGAACCGGTAACCGTCCGCGCGGACGAGCAGCACGGCGTGGCCGGGGCCGGCCAGTTCGTTGACCTCGGCCGCGAAGCTGGTGCCGTTCGCCCGTTTCATCCGGTCGGCGTAGTCGACCCAGTCGACGAGCGCCGGGCCGGAACTGTCCGCGTACACGATCTCCCGTACCGTGACTTCGCCGTGCCGTTCGATTGCCCGGTGCACGGCCGGGCCGAGCTGGTCCGGGCAGTAGGCGACCACGTCTCCCGGCCGGGCCAGCGCGACGATCCGGCCCGCGATCTCCCCGGCCTGGGTGCGTTCGGTCCGGGCGAGCTGCCACCCGCCGAGCAGGCCGCTGAGCGAGGCGACGATCAGTACCCCGGCCCGCACCTGCCGGCCCGGCAGTTGGGCGATGCCGAGCGAGGCGAGCAGCAGGCAGGCCGGCAGGGCGATGCCGGTGTAGCGCTCGGCGTATGCGCTGCCGCCGAACATGTTCACGCAGTAGGCCAGGACGAGGGGGACCAGCCAGATCGCGGCCAGGTAACGGCCCGGCACCCGGCCGGAGACCTTGACCGCGAGCTCCCGCCCGTCCGGACGCGCGGTCAGGCCGATGAGCGCGCCCCCGAGCAGCACGATGCCGAGCAGCGCACCGGTGGAGGTCGGGCCGGCCCAGTCGAAGACCGTGTCCAGCAGCACCTGGGCCTGCACCTTGGGCGCCCAGGGCGTTCCGGTGTGCAGCATCTGGAACAGGAACGACGGCATCCACGGCGCGAACAGCACGGCGGAGGCCGCCATCGCGGCGAAGGCCCGCAGGGTCACCTGCCGGTACTGGGGCCGCCGCCGGGCCTGTAGCAGAATGAACGCCGCCACGGTGAAGATCAGTAGGAACGTCCAGTAGTGGGTGTAGACGAGGGCGGCGGTCGCCAGCGTCAGCATCGCCAGCCGTGCCGGCTCGGAGCGTTCCAGCGCCCGCACGGTCGCGAGCCCGAACACCAGCACCAACAGGACGACCAGCGAGTACATCCGCGTCTCGCTGCCGTAGCGGATCGCGTAGGGAGAGCAGGCGAACATCAGCAGGGTCGCCAAGCCCACCCAGGCGTCGGCGTCACGGCCACTGTTGCCGGCCTGGAAGGCTGTCCGGCCCACCCGCCGTCCGGCCAGCCACGCCGCCGGCAGCGTCGCCAGCGACAGCACCCCGGACAACGCCCGGACGGCGACGTCCCCGTCGCCGAACACCGCGATCCAGGCGTGCAGCAGCAGGTAGTACAGCGGCGGTGAGCCGTCGTGCCGCAGCGCGTCGAGCAGCTGTGGGACGGGGCGCGAGGCGATGGCGACCGTCAACGACTCGTCGAGCCACAGATGGCTGGGGGTGGCGAACCGCATCAGAGCGCCGGCGGCAACGGCGAGTATGACGGCGACTACCAGCAGCTGCGGGCTGGCCGCCGCGATCCGCGCCACGGCGGTGGTCGTGCGCGCGGTCCCGGGCGTGATGACCGTCCCGGTCGTGACATCGGCTGTGGCACTGTTCGCGGCTGTGGCCACGACCGCGGTCGCGGCCACGTCCACCGGCGTCTGGGGGCGGCGGGGACCCGAGAGCACCGCCGGCCCGGATCCGGTGTCCTGGCCGACGGTTGGACTCCCGGATGCGTCTACGTTCACCATGCCCCCTCGTCTGCCACGATCTTGCCTCCTGTCAGAGAACCGCCTTCCGCCGGGTGGCCGCAGTCGCCTGCTGGCGGGGATGTACGCCCCGACACTTCAGACTGTCATCCGTTCGTCGCCATCCCGTACGCGGGCTGCCTCCCCAGCGGTCGCGCCGCCCGCCCGCCGCGCGTCGGACCCGCCCTTGGGCCTGCCGTCCGGCCCCCCGTCGGGATCTTCGTCGGGATCGTCGAAGCCGCCGGCGGTCTGCCCGGCGAGCAGAGCCGGGAGCAGCGTCGTGCGGCGCCGTCCGCCCGAGCTCCGCACGGCGTTGCGGATGGCCGGGCCGTTCACGGCCACAATCGACAGGTGGGCCTGCGCCCGGGTCAGCGCCGTGTAGATCAGCGGACGGGTGAGCATCCGGCCGGCCTCCGGCGGGAACACGGCGACGACGGCGGGCCACTCGCTGCCCTGCGCGCGGTGCACCGTCACCGCCCAGCCGTGCCGCAGATCACCGAGCACACCGGCGGGCACCTCGACGACGCCGCCGGGAAACGCGACCCGCAGCGCACCGCGTTCGCCCAGCGCGACGACGGTGCCGATCTCGCCGTTGGCGAACCCGACGTCGATATGGTTCGCCGTGGCCACCACACGGTCCCCGACGTCGAACCCGGAGACGGCGCCGCCGCCCGGGTTCAGCGTGCCCTTCAACGCGGTGTTGAGCGCCCCGGTGCCCGCCGGACCGGCGTGCACCGGGGTCACGACCTGGATGTCCGCGACGGGAATGCCGAGCGCGCGGGGGATGGAGTTGGTGACGAGCTGGACGGTGCGATGCGCAGCCTCGCCGGAGCTGCCGGACGGCACCACCACGACCTCCCGGCCAGGCCCCGGCGGCGGCAGCTCCCCGCCGCGTACCGCGGCGGCCATCGTCGCGATGGCGCCGCCGTCAGCCTGCCGGTACAGCCGCCGCAGCTCGGTCACCGGGACCTCACCGGACTCGAGCAGGTCGGCGAGGATCTGCCCCGGTCCGATGCTCGGCAGCTGGGCCGGGTCCCCGACGAACATCAGGTGCGTGCCGTCCGCGCAGGCGTCGAGCAGCGCGGCGGCGAGCTCCGCGTCGAGCATCGACGCCTCGTCGACGACGACGAGGTCGGCGTCGATCGGGTTGTGCTCGCCGCGCGCGAACCCGCTGCCGCGCCCCTGGGCCTGCAACAGCCGGTGCAGGGTGCTCGCCGGTGCCCCGCACAGCTCCTCGAGGCGTTTGGCGGCCCGTCCGGTCGGCGCGGCCAGTGCGACGACCGCCTCGGCAGCCCAGGCCAGTCGTACGACGGCCGCGACCGTGCGGCTCTTGCCTGTTCCCGGCCCACCGGTGAGCACGCTGACGCCGGACTCCAGCGCGGCGCGCGCCGCCGCGAGCTGGACCTCGTCCAGCCCGGTCACCACCTCGTCGTTTGCCGGTCTGCCGTCGTTTGCGGGTCTGCCGTCGTTTGCGGGTCTGCCGTCGTTTGCGGGTCCGCCGTCGTTTGCGGGTCCGCCGCGGCCCGTCGCGGCGGCGTCCCGGTTCGTGTCCCCCTCGTCCTTGTCGTCGTCCTTGTCGTCGTCGAACGTCAGCGCGGTAGGAGGCGGGGCGGTGGCGGCCCGTGCGGACACGGCCCGTCCCGCCGGATCGTCGTCGTCGACGGATCCCGGCCCGTCGTACCCAGGCCCGTCGTACCCCGGCCCGTCATCGGGCCGGCGGCGGGCTCTGGGGGCGCCCGCGCGCAGCGGCTCGGCGGTCGCCGTCAGCCGTTCGATGCCGTCCGCGACGGACTGCTCGGCCATCGCGTACCGCTCCAGCGCGATCCGGTCACCGACGGCGATGATCCGCCCGTCGTCGAGTGCCGCGGTCAGCGCCGCGCTCGGATCGGCCACCCCCTCGCGCGCGGCGGCACGCAGCACCGCCCGCACGGGGCCCGCGGTGTCCCCGGCCCGGGAGGCGGCCCGACCGAGCAGATGGGTGAGTACCGCCGGGCCCCGGCGCGGATCGTCGCGCTGCAGACCGCGGCGGCGGGCGAACCGGTCGGCCTGGGCGATCTCGGTGTCGGCGGCGGTCAGCAGCATCCACGGATCGGCCCGCAGGAGGTCGGCGGACGCGGGTCCCAGCAGGTCGGTCACCCCGCGCGCGAGCCGGGCCGGAAGATCCGCGGCGACGAGCAGTTCGACGACCGCGTACGTGCCCGCCACGGCGCGGAAGCTGTCGGCGAGCCGCCGGGCCCGCGGCCCGGTGACCCCCTCGACGGTGCCCAACCGGCCGACGTCGACGTGGTCGGGCCGGGTGATCCCGGCCGCGGGCAGCCGGCCGGCCGTCGTGCGGCCCAGCCCCGGCCACAGCCCCGCCCCGCAGAACGCGGCGAAGACCTCCTCGGGGTCCGCTGGCTGCGGGTCCGCTCGCCGTGCCTGCGGGCCGACCGCGTCGGGCTCCGCGGTGGAAGCGGTCGTGTACTCGTCCGGCATGCCGGGAAGCGTAACGACGAACCGTTCCGCCGCTGTTGTAGCCCGCTGGGTAGCGTGGTACCCGGGACGGCGCTGTGGCGGCATGGCTGTAGGAAGGCGATGTCGCGCGTTCCGACCGATGCGCGTTCCGACCGATGCGCGTCCGGGCCCACCCGTGCGTCCGGGCCCACCCGTGCGTCCGGCCCGGCGGAGACGGTGAGCGTCAGCAACAGTGAGCGTCGGCAACAGTGAGCGTCGGCAACAGAAGGGACGGACCGGTTGACCACAGTCCTGCTGGTCCGCCACGGCCTGACCGCCGTGACCGGCAAGATCCTGCTTGGTTGGACGCCCGGCGTGGGGTTGGACGACCGTGGCCGCCGCCAGGCGTCGGACCTGGCGCGACGCCTCGCCAACATCCCGCTGGCGGCGATCGTCAGCAGCCCGCTCGACCGCTGCCGCCAGACGGCCGAGGCGATCGCCGGACGCCGTCCGGTCAGCGAGGCCAGCCCGGGCGGCCCGCGGCAGGTCGAGATCGACGAGCGGCTCGGTGAGTGCCGGTACGGTGACTGGACCGGGCAGGAACTGGCGACCCTGGCGAAGGATCCGCTCTGGGCGGTGGTGCAGAGCCATCCCAGCGCGGTCGTCTTCCCCGGTCCCGAGGGTGAGGCACTACGGGACACGCAGGCCCGTGGGGTGAGCGCCGTGCGGGAGTGGAACGAGCGGCTGGGCCCGGACGCCACCTGGTTGCTGTGCTCGCACGGCGACGTGATCCGCACGGTGGTCGCCGACGCCCTGGGCATGCATCTGGACATGTACCACCGGATCACCGTCGATCCCTGTTCCCTGACCGTGATCCGCTACAACGAGCGCCGCCCCTTCGTCCGGCGCATCAACGACACCGGCGGGGACGTCGTCGAGCTCCTCCCACCGCCGCTACCCCGGGCAGAGGGCTCCGCCGACGCCGCGGCGTCGTCTCCCGGGTCCCGGAAGTCCCCGGGGTCCCCGGGGTCCAGCGGGCTCGACGTGGACGAGGCGATCGGTGGCGGTGCCGGCGGTTTCCGTCCCAGCGCCGGTGGTGGAACGGGCTGATCGGGCATGCCGCGCCGGATACACGTCTTCGACCCGCCGCAGCGGTTCGTTGTGGGCACCGTAGGCCTTCCCGGCGCCCGATCGTTCTACCTGCAGGCCCGCGACGGGGCGCGGGTCGTCACCGTCGCGGTGGAGAAGGCACAGGTCGCATTGCTTGCCGAACAGCTGACCGAGCTGCTCGACGAGTTGGGCCGCCGCGGCGCGACGCCGCAGCCCGAGCCCGCCCCGGCCGACCCCGACCTGTCACCGCTCGATCTGCCGATCGACGAGGAGTTCCAGGCCGCGACGATCGCGCTCGGCTGGGATCCGCGTGGCGGACGGGTCGTCATCGAGGCGCAGGCGACGGGCCTGGCCGACCCGATCGTCGGATTCTCCGACGATCCCGACGGGCCGGACGCGGTCCGGGTCCTGCTGGGGTCCGAGCAGGCGCGCTCGTTCGTGCAGCGCGCGGCGCGGGTCCTGTCCGCGGGCCGGCCCTCCTGCCCGTTGTGCGGGCAGCCGTTGGACGACGGTCACGTCTGCCCGCGCCAGAACGGTCACCTGCGCTGATGCGGCCGGCGAGAGGCGCCGGGCCTGCCCGCCGCGGGTGCGCGGTCCGTGGCGGGGGTGCGGTCCGTGATAGCGGTGTGGTCCGGTAGGCCGGACGGTGTGGGAGAGATGTCGCTCACCGTCCGGTCCGGTGACATCACCCTGCCGGACCGGACAGACTGAGATGATGGGCGTCTCCGCGGCGAGTTCCACTCCGGGGTGGCGACCGCCACTGCATCCGATCGACGGGGGCGGCCTCGACGCCCCCGCCGCCCTCGACCTCCTTCGCCGCGGTGACCTCGAGATCACCGCCCGGCTGGTCGACGCGAGCAACACGACGCTCTGCTGCGACATCTGCGCCGACGGGGTGACCGGCCGCTGCGTCTACAAGCCGGTCCGCGGCGAACGCGCCCTGTGGGACTTCCCAGACGGCACCCTCGCCGCCCGCGAGCTGGCCGCCTACGAGGTCTCCGAGCAGCTCGGGCTTGGCATCGTCCCGCCCACCATTCTGCGTGACGGCCCGTTCGGCGAGGGCATGGTGCAGCTGTGGATCGACACCGACGTCACCGTGGACCTGGTGGCGCTGACCCGGTCCGACGACTCCCAACTGCGCCGGATCGCCCTGTTCGACGTCGTCATCAACAACGCCGACCGCAAGGGTGGGCACCTGTTGCCGGCGCCCTCCGGCCGGATTCACGGCATCGATCACGGTGTGACCTTCCACACGGACGGCAAGCTGCGCACCCTGCTGTGGACCTGGCGGGGAAGGCGGCTCGACGCCGAGGAGACCGCCTTGCTCGACGACCTGCGTGAGGCGCTCGGGGGCCCCTTCCGGGACCGGCTCGAGGAGCTGCTCACGGTTACCGAGGTCGACGCCCTCACCGTGCGGGTCGACGGGCTTCTGGCCGAGGGCCGGTTCCCGTTGCCCTCGGGGGACTGGCCGGCGATCCCCTGGCCGCCGTTCTGAGCGGGTTCCGGTTCTGGGCGGGTTCCGGTTCTGGGCGGGTCACCGGTGCGGATACAGGTGCGGGAGAAGATGGGATGTCACCGTCGGTGACCCGAGGTGGATCGGCTTGGGATGCCGTCGGTTACGCTGCGGTTACTCCCCTTGCGCCCGCCGGAGAGTCGGTTCGCGGTTACTCTGACACGCATGCAGGCGTGGCCATCTCCTCCGATACGTTCTCTTCCCGGTCACGGGAAGCCACTGAGGATCTTCGATACGGCCACGTCGAGCGTACGCAAGTTGGCGCCGGCCGTCACCGCAAGGCTGTACGTGTGTGGCATCACGCCCTATGACGCGACGCATCTGGGGCATGCCTTCACCTACCTCACCTACGACCTCGCGCAGCGTGTGCTGCGAGACACCGGGCATCACGTCCACTATGTACAGAACGTAACGGATGTCGATGACCCGTTGCTTGAGCGAGCCACCCGTGACGGGCTGGACTGGCGGGCCCTCGCCGACCGGGAGATCGACCTGTTCCGCGAGGACATGACCGCGCTGCGGATGTTGGCGCCGGACGCCTACGTCGGGGTGGTCGAGGCCATTCCGATGATCGTCGACATGGTGGCGGAGCTCGTCGACCGGGGCGCGGCCTACCAGGTCGACGACGACCTGTACTTCTCGATCGCCACCGCACCCGCCTTCGGGGAGATCTCGCATCTCAGCCGGGCCGAGATGCTGGCGATCTGCGCCGAGCGCGGGGGTGACCCGCGCCGGACCGGCAAGAAGGACCCCCTCGATCCGCTGCTGTGGCGCGCCCACCGCCCCGGCGAGCCGTCCTGGCCCTCGCCGTTCGGCCCCGGCCGGCCCGGCTGGCACATCGAGTGCTCCGCCATCGCCCGCCACTATCTCGGCGGGGTCATCGACATCCAGGGTGGCGGAACCGACCTGAGCTTTCCGCACCACGAGTGCAGCGCGGCGCACGCCGAGGTCGCCGCCGGCATCCGGCCGTTCGCCCGCAGCTACGTGCACACCGCGATGGTGAGCCTCGACGGCCACAAGATGTCGAAGTCGCGGGGCAACCTGGAGTTCGTCTCCCGGCTGCGCCGGGCCGGGGTGGATCCGGCGGCCCTGCGGCTGGCCCTGCTCGATCATCGGCACACCGAGGACTGGGAGTGGGCGCCGGGCCTGCTCAACGACGCCGTGGACCGGATGAACCGGTGGCGGGCCGCCGTCGCCCTGCCCACCGGGCCTGACGCCATGGGACTGCTCGCCGCCGTGCGTGAGCGGCTCGCCGACGATCTCGACGCCCCGGGTGCCGTCGCCGCGGTGGACGCCTGGGCCGGCGCCGCGCTCGCTGATGCGGGCGGCTCCGCCGGTGCGGGCCCGGATCCCACCAATCAGGGGGGTCCGGTTCGCGGTTCTGGCGGTGACGTGCCCGCCTGGGGGGAGGCGCCCGCACTCGTGCGGCGCCTCGTTGACACACTGCTGGGTGTAGACCTTGAACCCGTCAGACCCAGAGGGAGCTGAGGATGGGAGCTCACCATCGCCGGGTGGATCCCGGGGCAGCGACCGAACGGCCCGCCTTCGACGAGGTCGCGCATGGCTACGACCCTCATCAGGTCGACGACTACCTGGCCACGCTGTGGCGTTACGCCAGCCAGGTGACCTCGCGCGCGGCCGCGGCCGAAAGCGCCCTGAAGCACGAGCGGGCCCGCAGCGCGAACATGGGCGTCGAGGGCCTGGCCGCGCATGCCGGCGGTCGGATCGGCCAGATGCTGACCATCGCCCAGCAGGAGGCCGAGGAGATCGTCACCGGCGCCCGCCAGATCGCGGAGGCGGCGCTGGAAGAGGTGATCGAGGACGCCGGGGCGAACCACCCGATCGTGCGGGAGGCCCGGGAACAGGCCGAGAAGCTCCTCCTCGACGCCGTGGAGGAGAGCCGCCGGCTCGCCCGGGAGCGGCATGCCGAGCTGGAGGTGGAGATCGCCCGGTGCACCGCCTCGCTCGAGGCGCTGCGTCACCAGCAGGGTGAGATCATCGGCGCGATGCTGCGCCTGCGGGGGGTCCTGGCCTCCGACGAGGTGGACCGGGCGGTCACCGACCTGGCCCGGTCGGGTGCGGCCGCGCCGACGACGCCGGGCACGCCTGGGACGCCGGGCGGAGCCGGTCCTGCCGGTTTCCCCGCGGGCGGTGCGGTCCCCGCGGGCGGT
Source organism: Frankia sp. CeCAU1 (assembly GCF_977971845.1). Taxonomy (NCBI): domain Bacteria; kingdom Bacillati; phylum Actinomycetota; class Actinomycetes; order Frankiales; family Frankiaceae; genus Frankia; species Frankia sp. CeCAU1. Next base: position 37,034 of record NZ_CDWWXA010000022.1, read on the forward strand.
GCCGGAGCGTCGGATCTTTCCGGAACCGCGTGGGCGACCGGTCGCGTCGCCAGCACGGGGCGGCGTTCCCCGGGCCGGCATCGTCAGGCCGACGTCGCGGACGGGGAATCCCACACCCCGCCCATTCCGCGCGAACCGGTCACGAACTCGGCGAACGTGCCGTTCCGCCGTGGCGCCGACGAGGACATCATCGACGCCGAGATCGTCGAGGAGTAGCGAGACCGTCGAGGAGAAGGGTGGCCCGGTGCAGGTGCGGGGTGCGCCTTGGGCTCCCGGCCCGCGGCGTACCCTCGCCCTCTTTCCTTCTTCTACCGACTTCTACCGAGCCGGCTCTCTTACCGGCCTTTACTGGCCGCGACGGCGCAGGTACCGTTCGAACTCCCGGGCGATTGCGTCCCCACTGGCCTCGGGCAGCGCCGTCTCGGGCTCGCGTGACTCCAGCGAACGGACGTACTCGGCGACCTCGGTATCCCCGGCGGCGAGCTCGTCCACCTGCCGTTCCCATGCCTTCGCCCGCTCGGGAAGGTCGCCCAGCGGGATCTCGATGTCCAGCAGGTCCTCCACTCGGCGCAGCAGCGCGAGGGTCGCCTTGGGACAGGGTGGGTTAGCCACGTAGTGCGGCACCGCCGCCCAGAACGACACCGAGGCGAGCTCGGCCCGTGCGCATGCCTCCCCGAAGACGCCGACGATGCCGGTCGGCCCCTCATAACGGGACGGCTCCAGCCCGAGTCGGGCAGCCGTCGCCGCGTCCCCGGCGGTTCCGCTGATCGGGACCGGCCGGGTGTGCGGCGAGTCAGCGAGCAGCGCCCCGAGGGAGATCACCATGTCGCTGCCGAGGGCGTGGACGGCCTCGATCAGCTCGTCGGTGAACCCACGCCAGCGCATGTTCGGTTCCAGCCCGCGGATCAGCACCAAGTCCGTCTCGGACTTCGGCGGCCGCGCCACCGACAGGCGGGTGGTCGGCCACGAGATCTTCCGGGAGGCCCCGTCGGTCCCGCTCACCGTCGGTCGGTTCACCTGGAAGTCGTAGTAGTCGTCGGGGTCGATAGCACCGATGACACGGGCCTTGAAGGCGGTCTCCAGATGCTCGACGGCGGCGGACGAGGCATCGGCCGCGTCGTTCCACCCTTCGAAGGCGGCTACTACGACCGGCGACCGTAGTTGACCGACGCCGGAGAACTCGATCACCTACCACCTCCTGCCGCCCCGCGGCGGCCCACTGCCCCCGTGACAGTGCAACGGTACGTCCTCACGGAGACGACTCCTGCCCAGAGCCGACATGCGTGACGTCAGCCTCCCTTATGGCCCGTGAGCCGGTGACCCGTGGGCGACCAGTGGTCGTCCACGGGGAACCTACGCTGGTCCAGTCTGCCGATGTTCTCGTGGGAACGCCTTTCCTCGGTCTCTCGATGGCGCTAGACCCGGGCGGATCGGACATCCATTCCGGATCGATGCGGTGGCTGCACCGTATCGGCTCTGAACGGATACCCGCCGTCGCGGGAATGCGAACGGCCCGGCCCAGGGCCGCCGCCGGACCGGCGTGCCCCAGCCCGTGTTCGTGCGGACCGCCGCGCCGAGCACACCCGCGCGGTCCGACGTCACGCCTCCGTTCCCGCGACCGTGCCACCCGCGACCGTGCCATGGGCAACCCGCCGGGACGCGTCCGGCATTCCCACCCCGCAATCATCACCATGCTGTGATCACCGTACCGTGATCACCGTCGTGCCCGTGGCCGGCATCCTCGGAGGCGTCCGGACGGGAGGGTAAACCGTACCGGTGGTAGGAGAAACCCGTCCCGGTACTCTTGGCCAGTGCGCGGTGATCTGGTGTCCGTCCTGACCGAGCGTGTGCTGGTGGCCGACGGCGCCATGGGCCCCCTGTTGCAGGCGGCCAGCCTCTGCCTCGACCCGGTGAATTTCGAGGACGGCAACGGGCCGTCGCGCGCTGAGGAGTTCCAGCTCGTGCCGGAGCAGTCCACCTCGGCGATCATCCTGCGCCACCCGGAGGCGAAGTACTTCGCGGCCACGTAGGCACCGTGCGGTCAACCGGGCACCGTGCGGCCGGACGACCCTGAGCTACCGAGCTACCTGAGCTAGGAGTGGACGTGGGGAGCCTTGCGGCGGTTTTCTTCGACATGGATGGCCTGCTCGTTGACACCGAGCCGATTTGGACCATCGCCGAGCACGAGGCGGCGGCGCGGCTGGGCGGTGAGTTCACCCCGGCGATGAAACGAGCCATGATCGGCCACGGCATCGACACCGCCGTGCCGCTCATGGTGTCGATGCTCGGCCTGCCGGCGTCCGACGTGGTGCCGACGGCGGAGTTCCTGCTGCGCCGCTCCGCCGAGCTGTTCCGCGAGCCCGGTGCGATCGTCCCGCAGCCCGGGGCGGTGGAGCTGCTCGTCGCGCTGCGGGCGGCGGGTGTCCCGACCGCGCTGGTTTCCTCGTCCTTCCGCGACCTGATGGAGCCGGTGCTGCACGTCGTCGGTGACGAGTTCTTCGCCGTGACGGTCGCCGGCGATGAGGTCACTCGCCGCAAGCCGGACCCGGAGCCCTACCTGACCGCCGCCCGGGTGCTCGGCGTCGACCCGGTTCGCTGCGTCGTCCTGGAGGACAGCCCGTCGGGAGCGCGCGCCGGGGTGGCGGCCGGGTGCGCGACCATCATGATCCCGTCCATGCCGGATCTGCTCGACCTGGCCGCTTCGGGGGCCTCGGGGGCCTCGGGGGCCTTGGAGGCCTCGGGCGTCGCGGCTCGCGGCGAGCCGGTGCCCGCCGGGCTCGCGGCGCTCCTGGCGAGCCTGCACGACGTCACCCCGGACCTCATGGAGTCCC